>NZ_KV791259.1:108286-109931 GCF_001807865.1 Stenotrophomonas sp. HMSC10F06
CTGGGGCTACCAGCGCGACCTGACCCGCACCACCAATGCCAACGGCTACACCGCGCAGCTGCCGAGCAACGATTTCGCCGTCATCGACGCCGATACCAACCGCCTGTACATGATGGACCCGAACAACTGCGCCAACGTGGCCAGCCAGTTCGGTGGCACCACCGTGCTGGGCACCCGCCCGACCGGCCAGTCGTGCGGCACCTACTTCGGCGCCGGCTACAAGACGCTCAAGAACGGCAAGGACAGCGGCCAGTTCTATTCGGCGATGACCTTCGACGTCAACGACAACCTGCAGCTGTTCGCCGACGTGCTGTACAGCAAGGAAAAGACCGAGTACACCTCCGGTTCGAGCTACCTGTGGTGGGGCACCAAGAGCGGCATGGGCGGCTTCTACGACCAGTCCTCGGGCAAGGTGGTGAACCTGCAGCGCGCGTTCGCCCCGGAAGACATCGGTGGCCAGGGCTACAACGACGTCCTCAACAGTGACGAGAGCCGCTCCTACCAGGTGACCCTGGGCGCGAAGGGCATGGCCGGCAACTGGGACTACAGCGCCAGCTTCACCCGCGGTGAGTACAAGCTCACCGAAAACAAGTTCATGCGTTGGAAGGACCCGATCAACAACTACTTCGCCGAACACGTGCTGGGCCCGCAGCTGGGCACCACGGCCGACGGCTGGGGCATCTACAACCCGAACTACGACGCGTTCTACTCGCCGATCTCGCCGGAAGATTTCGCCAGCTTCACCGGCTACGCGACCAACCGCAGCCGTACCTGGCAGAACCTGGGCCGCGTGCAGATCACCAACGGCTCGCTGTTCTCGCTGCCGGGCGGCGATGCCGGCTTCGCCGTGGTGGTTGAAGGTGGCAGCGAAGGCTGGGACTACTCCCCCGACCAGCGCCTGCTGGACGGCCAGGTGTGGGGCTCCTCGGCCGTGGCTGGCAATGGCCACCGCAGCAATTATGCGGTGACCTCCGAACTGCGCATGCCGGTGCTGGAGCAGGTCACGGTGACCGCTTCGGGTCGCTATGACGCGTTCAAGATCGCCGACAACACCGTCGACAAGGCTACCTACAGCCTGGGCCTGGAATACCGCCCGATCGACAGCCTGCTGTTCCGCGGCAAGTACGGCACTGCGTTCCGCGCACCGACCCTGTCCGATGCCTTCCAGGGCAAGAGCGGGTACTACGCGGCCAACTCGACCGACTACTACCGTTGCGGCACCCTGGGCTATGCACCGGGCAACACCGCCGACTGCCGTTACCACGACAACGTCTCGGTGTACTCCGAGCGCGCCGGCAACCCGGACCTGGAGCCGATCACGGCCGATGTCTGGAATGCAGGCGTGGTCTGGGCACCGATGGCGAACCTCTCCATCTCGGCCGACTACTACAACTGGAAGATCGAGAACGAAGTCGATACGGCCAGCACCGACCAGCTTCTGCTGGCCGAGTACTACTGCCGCAACGGCCTGCCCAACGGCTCTTCGGCCAGCTGCCAGAACGTGGCCGACTGGGTCGTGCGCGACGCCGCCGGCAACCTGAGCAGCCTGTACACCCCGAAGATGAACGTGGCTCGCCAGAACCTGCAGGCCGTGACGGTCGGCTTCAAGTATCTGCAGGACATCGGCCGCTTCGGCTCGCTGCAG
>NZ_KV791259.1:109951-111405 GCF_001807865.1 Stenotrophomonas sp. HMSC10F06
AGGACATCGGCCGCTTCGGCTCGCTGCAGTTCTCGGCCAACTACACCAACATGCTCAAGCGTGAAGTGCAGTCGCAGCCGGGTGAGGAGTTCCAGGATCTGCTGGGCAACCCGATCGCGATGTGGAACTACGACAACTTCGCCAAGGTCCGCAGCGATGCCTCCGTGGGCTGGTCGGTCGACAAGTTCACCACCACGCTGTACGCGAACTACATCGGCAAGACCCCGAACTATCTGGCCGGCATCAACGGCTATGACTATGTCCACCCGGCATCGGGCAAGGCGGCAGGCAAGTGGGGCTCGTACACCACGTACAACCTGAGCGTGAACTATCGCGCCCAGGATGACCTGACGCTGTCGGTGATGGTCAACAACGTGTTCAACAAGATGCCCGACGGCCAGGCTTACAGCTACCTGGGCACCTCGGGTGCGCCGTACAACACCGGCCTGTACAACGCGTACGGCCGTGCCGTGTACGTCCAGGCCAAGTACGACTTCGGCAAGTAACCGCCGCAGGCCACACCGGCGACCGTGCAGGGCCCTGCCCTGCCGGTTCGCCATCCGGAACGCCCCGAAAGGGGCGTTTCGCGTTTGTGGGGCTGCCACGTCACCCGCGCCGCCACCGGCGCGAAAGAGGAAGCGAAACCGAGACGACGACCGCCGAAACAGTAATCGCCTTCAACCGCCACCATTCAGCACTGCGTCATCCACTCCGTTGTTACAAATTGTTACATTTTCATACATGGCTGATTTTAAAGTACTTTTTATCGAACCTCCGGCCTTATGGCTGATGGCTATGTGACTGAGCTGTGTAAGCCTCGTTAAGCCCGTGTTACGTTCGATGACGAAGCACGGAAAGCTTCACACGCAGATGTAATCGCTTCCATGGACGGCCCTACCCACGTCGACACCGCACTCGGGGATGCCCATGTCTCGCCACAGCTCCACTCTGTCTCGCCACCCGCTGACCGCCGCCGTACTGACCGGCATGCTGCTGACCAGCGCCGTCACCGCCTTTGCCCAAGACACCGGTACCACCAACCTGGACAAGGTCACCGTCACCGGTTCGCTGATCCCGCAGACCGAGATTGAAACCCATACCCCGGTGGTGACCATCACCGCCGAAGACATCCAGACCCGCGGCTTCACCAGCGTGGCCGATGTGCTGCAGCAGTCCTCGCTGACCACCGGCGGCCTGCAGGGCGGCCAGACCTCCGCCTCGTTCACCCAGGGCGCTGAAGCGGCCGGCATGTTCGGCCTGAGCCCGAGCTACACCAAGTACCTGATCAACGGCCGGCCCATGCTGTCCTACCCCGCCCTGTACAACGGCGGCGATACGTTCAACAACATCAGCGGCATTCCGATCGACATCGTCGAGCGCATCGAGATCCTGCCCGGTGGCCAGTCCTCCCTGTACGGCTCGGATGCGATCGCCGGCGTGGTCAACATCATCCT
>NZ_KV791259.1:111425-114421 GCF_001807865.1 Stenotrophomonas sp. HMSC10F06
GCGATCGCCGGCGTGGTCAACATCATCCTGAAAGAGCGGATGGACGGCAGCGTGCTCAACGTGCGCGGCGGCACCTACACCGAAGGCGGCGGCAGCACCTTCCGCGTCAGCGGCGCGACCGGCTTCAACAGCGCCGACGATCGCCTCAACGTGCTGGTCAATGCCCAGTTCGAGTCGAGCAATCCGATCTGGGGCTACCAGCGCGACGTCACCAAGACGACCAATGGCAAAGGCTACACCGCCCAGGTGCCGACCAATGACTTCCTGGTCGTCAATCCGGCGGCCGGCAACGCCTACCTGATGATGGATCCGAACCTGTGCGCCAACGTCGCCGGCCAGTTCGGTGGTACCACCGTGCTCGGCACGCGTGCGGCCGGCCAGTCCTGCGGCTCGATCTACAGCCCGGGCTACAAGACCGTCAAGAACGGCAAGGACAGCGCGCAGGTCTACAGCTCGTTCACCTTCGATGCCAGTGACAGCCTGCAGCTGTTCGGCGACGTGCTGTACAGCTATGAGGACGTGAAGTACGCCACCGGCTCCAACTACACCTGGTGGGGCACGGCCTCCGGTTACGGTCGCTTCTGGGACCAGACCAGCGGCCAGTGGATGAACCTGCAGCGCGCGTTCGCCCCGGAAGACATCAGCGCCAACGGCTACAAGGACATCCTCAACACCGACCGCAACAAGGCTTACCAGGTGACCCTGGGGGGCCGCGGCACGCTGGGCAACTGGGATTACAGCGCCAGCTTCACCCGCGGCGAGTACAAGCTGACCGAGCGCAATTTCGTGCGCTGGGCCGATCCGATCAACAACTACTTCGAAGAGCACGTACTGGGCCCGCAGTTGGGCACCCGCAGCGGCTACGCAGTGTTCGCGCCGAACTGGGACGCCTTCTATGCGCCGATCCCGGCCGGCGACTTCGCCACCTTCACCGGTTACACGGAGAGCCAGAGCCGCACGTGGCAGAACCTGGGCCGTTTCCAGCTCACCAACGGCACGCTGTTCTCGCTGCCCGGCGGTGATGCCGGTTTCGCCGTCGTTGCCGAAGCCGGCAGCGAAGGCTGGGATTACACCCCGGACGAGCGCCTGATGGACGGCAGCGTATGGGGCACCACCGCGGTCGCCGGTGCAGGCCATCGCAGCAACTACTCGCTGACCTCCGAGCTGCGCCTGCCGCTGCTCGACTCGCT
The DNA here is from genome assembly GCF_001807865.1 of Stenotrophomonas sp. HMSC10F06. NCBI lineage: Bacteria > Pseudomonadati > Pseudomonadota > Gammaproteobacteria > Lysobacterales > Lysobacteraceae > Stenotrophomonas > Stenotrophomonas sp. HMSC10F06. The sequence goes on from NZ_KV791259.1 coordinate 112,616, forward strand.
GACCGTCACCGGTTCGGGCCGCTATGACGCCTTCAAGATCGGTGACAGCACCGTCGACAAGGCAACCTACAGTGTCGGCGTCGAGTTCCGTCCGATCGAGAGCCTGCTGTTCCGCGGCAAGTACGGCACCGCGTTCCGCGCGCCCAGCCTGTCCGATGCGTTCCAGGGCCTGAGCGGCTACTACGCCAACGGCTCCACCGACTACTACCGCTGCGGCCAGCTCGGCTATGCGCCGACCGATACCACCGGCTGCGCCTATGACAGCGTCTCGGTGTTCGGCCAGCGTGCCGGCAACCCGGACCTGGAACCGATCACCGCCGATGTGTGGAATGCCGGCGTGGTCTGGGCACCGTTGAGCAACCTGTCCTTCTCGGTCGATTACTACAACTGGAAGATCAAGAACGAAGTCGACACGCTGAGCTCGGACCAGCTGCTGCTGGCCGAGTACTACTGCCGCAACGGCCTGGTCAACAACACCTCGGCCAGCTGCGACAATGTCAACGAGTGGATCACCCGTGATGCGTCCGGCGTTCTGGACGAGATCTACACCCCGAAGATGAACGTGGCCAGCCAGAACCTGCAGGCCATCACCGCCAGTGCCAAGTACGTGCAGGAACTGGGTCGTTTCGGTGCACTGCAGTTCTCCACCAACTACACCAACATGATCAAGCGCGAGCTGCAGCCGCAGCCGGGCGATGAATACCTGGACCTGCTGCGCGATCCGTACAACATGTGGATCTACGACTCCTACGCCAAGGTGCGCGCCGATGGCTCGCTGGCCTGGGCCTTGGACAAGTGGACCACCACGCTGTACTTCAACTATGTCGGCAAGACCCCGAACTACCTGGCTTACGCCGGCAACGGCTATGACTACGTGCACCCCTCGGGCGCCAAGGCTGGCAAGTGGGGTTCGTACACCACCTACAACCTGAGCGTGAACTACCGGGCAGCGGAGAACATGACCTTCTCGGTCATGGTCAACAATGTGTTCAACAAGATGCCCGACAACCAGGCGAGCAACTACCCGGGCACCTCCGGTACGCCTTACAACAATTACTTCTACAACATCTACGGCCGGGCCGTGTATGTGCAGGCCAAGTATGAATTTGGCGGGAAGTAACACGATAGCCACTCAGAACTGACACCAGAAAGCCCCGCCGAAAGGCGGGGCTTTTTTCATGCGGCATCGTACATTCGGAATGGGATTACCGGTTTCATCCCACTTGTTAATCACGGCCCTGTTCAGCAGTCAGCCCGCGGCGCAATATGAATAAAGTTTAATGTTCATCCAGCGCATTGTTTTTCAAGATATTTCCATAACGCCTCGCCTTCGCCGCAGACAGCCCGCGGCCATTCAGCGTATTTCACGTTAAGCGCGTGTTACGTTCGCGGCACGCCGGTACCGACTGAACGCAGAATGAAACACCCAAGGACGGCCATGCAGGCCTGATACCGGATCGTTGTTGCACGCAATCAAGAGGTCCCATGGAAGGGAAAGCCACGACATCACCACTACATGGGGTTGCACATGTCTCGCCAAGGTAATTCGATCTCGCGTCATCCGCTTGCCGCCGCCGTCCTCACCGGCCTGCTGCTCACCAGCGCCACCGTCTTCGCACAGGACAACGCCGCCACCAATCTCGACCGCGTCACCGTCACCGGGTCCTTGATCCCGCAGACCGAGATCGAGAACCACACACCGGTGCTGACCGTCACCGCCGAGGACATCCAGACCCGCGGCTTCACCAGTATCTCCGAGGTGCTGCAGCAATCTTCGCTGACCACCGGCGGCCTGCAGGGCGGCCA
>NZ_KV791259.1:114441-231126 GCF_001807865.1 Stenotrophomonas sp. HMSC10F06
GACATCGTCGAGCGCATCGAGATCCTGCCCGGCGGCCAGTCCTCGCTGTACGGCTCTGACGCCATCGCCGGCGTGGTCAACATCATCCTCAAGGAGCGCATGGATGGCGGCGTGCTCAATGTCCGCGGCGGCGCCACCACCGAAGGCGGCGGCAACAACATCCGCGTCAGCGGCGCCAGGGGCTTCAACAGCGCCGATGACCGCTTCAATGCACTGGTCAACGTGCAGTACGAAAAGAGCAACCCGATCTGGGGCTACCAGCGCGACCTGACCCGCACCAACAACCGCGTCGGCTACAGCGCGCAGGTGCCCGCCAACGATTTCCTGGTCTATCTGCCCGCCGACAACAACGCGTTCGTGATGATGGACCCGACCCGTTGCGCCAGCGTCGCCGGTCAGTTCGGCGGCACCACCGTGCTGGGCACGCGCGCGGCCGGCGAGTCCTGCGGCTCGGCCTACGGCGCCGGCTACCGCACGCTGAAGAACGACAAGGAGAGCAGCCAGTTCTACAGCTCGATGACGTTCGATGTGAACGACAACTTCACCCTGTTCGCCGATGCGCTGTACAGCCTGGAAGAGGTCAAGTACACGCCGGGTTCGGGGTATACGTTCTGGGGCAGCGACCTGAGCTTCGGCGCGTTCTATGACCAGGACACCGATCAGTACATGAACCTGCAGCGCGCGTTCGCGCCTGAGGACATCGGGCCGAACGGCTACAAGGACATCCTCAACACCGACCGCAACAAGGCCTACCAGGTCACCCTGGGCGGGCGTGGCACGTTCGGCAACTGGGATTACAGCGCCAGCTTCAGCCGCGGCGAATACAAGCTGACCGAGCGCGGCTTCGTACGCTGGGCCGATGACATCGACAGCTACTTCGAGAACCGCGTGCTCGGCCCGGTGCTGGGCACCACCGATGACGGCTACAACATCTACAGCCCGAACTGGGGCGCGTTCTATTCGCAGCTGCCAGCCGGCGATTTCCAGACCTTCACCGGCTACACCTACAACCAGAGCAAGACCTGGCAGAACCTGGGCCGCTTCCAGCTCACCAACGGCTCGCTGTTCACCCTGCCCGGTGGCGATGCAGGCTTTGCCGTGGTCGCCGAAGCCGGCAGCGAAGGCTGGGACTACCGTCCGGATGAGCGCTTGATGGACGGCAGCGTGTGGGGCACCACCTCGGTGGCCGGTAATGGCCATCGCAGCAACTACGCGGTGACCTCCGAACTGCGCCTGCCGCTGATCGACTCGCTCACCGTGACCGGCTCGGGTCGCTACGACGCCTACAAGATCGCCGACAACACCGTCGACAAGGCCACCTACAGCGTCGGCGTGGAGTTCCGTCCGATCGAAAGCCTGCTGTTCCGTGGCAAGTACGGCACCGCGTTCCGTGCGCCGACCCTGCCCGACGCCTTCCAGGGCGAGAGCGGGTATTACGCCAACGGCGCGGTCGACTACTACCGTTGCGGCCAGCTCGGCTACGCCCCGGCCGACACCCTCGCCTGCCCGTACGGCAATGAGTCGGTGTTCGGCGTGCAGGCGGGCAACACGGAGCTGGAACCGATCACCGCCGATGTCTGGAACGCCGGCGTGGTCTGGGCGCCGATGAACAACCTCTCGGTCTCGGTCGACTACTACAACTGGAAGATCGACAACGAAGTCGACACCCTGAGCTCGGACCAGCTGCTGCGCGCGGAGTACTACTGCCGCAATGGCCAGGGCAACCCGACCTCGGCAAGCTGCGAGAACGTCGCCGACTGGATCACCCGCGATGCGGCCGGCAACATCGAGCAGATCTTCACGCCCAAGCTCAACGTCGCGCGCCAGAACCTGCAGGCCCTGACGGCAAGCTTCAAGTACGTGCAGGACATCGGCCGCTTCGGCTCGCTGCAGTTCGCCAGCAACTACACCAACATCCTCAAGCGCGAGCTGCAGCCGCAGCCGGGCGACGACTATCTGGATCTGCTGCGCGACCCGTATGCGATGTGGTACTACGACGCCTACGCCAAGGTCCGTACCGATGGTTCGGTGGGCTGGGCCAAGGACCGCTGGACCACCACGCTGTACTTCAACTACATCGGCAAGACGCCGAACTACATGTCCTACCTGGGCGAGAGCTTCGACTACGTCCACCCGTCCGGTTACAAAGCCGGCAAGTGGGGCTCCTACACCACCTACAACCTCAGTGTGAACTACCGGGCGCTGGACAACCTGACCCTGTCGCTGATGGTCAACAACGTCTTCAACAAGATGCCCGACGGCCAAGCCCACAGCTACGCCGGCAACATCGCCTCGCCGTACAACAGCAGCATCTACAACCCGTACGGACGCGCGGTGTATGTGCAGGCCAAGTACGATTTCGGCACCAAGACCAACTGAGCCGAACCCGGGATGACACCCCCAGGCCCCGCCGCAAGGCGGGGCTTTTCCTTGGCCGCTGCCGGCCGGGGCCACGTCCGCAGTTGACCGGATCAGGCCTCTTGCCATCGGCCATGACCTTCGACACCCTTGCAGGCCGGGCCGGCGGCGTATCGTCTGGCCCACAGGCTCTTCGGGGCCATTCCTGCACGACTTTTCCGGCCTGGAGGCCAATCACGTGATCGCACGTACACCCAAACTGGTACTGCTGACCCTGGCCGTTTCGGCCGCGCTGGTCGGCTGCGGCAAGAACGAAACCCCGGCCACGGACAGCGCAGCCTCCACTGCCGCGCCGGCGGCCCCGGCCGCTACCGAGTACAAGCTCGACGAGAGCAAGCTGCCGGCCTACAACGCCTTCCACCCGTCCGACCTGGACACCAGCATGGACGCCTGTGGCGCGTTCGGTGACTACGTCAACAGCAAGTGGCTGGCCGCCAATGAGATCCCGGCCGACCGCACCAGCTGGGGCGCCTTCACCATCCTGGACGAGCGCTCGGTCGCCGTGCAGCACCAGCTCGCCGAGCAGGTCGCGGCGGTCAAGAACCCGGCCGGCATCGAGAAGATCGTCGGCGATTTCTGGGCCACCGGCATGGACGAAGCCAAGATCAACGCCCAGGGCATCGAGCCGATCAAGGCCGACCTGGCCGCCATTGACGGCCTGCAGGACAAGGACGCGATCGCCAACTACCTGCGCACCAGCGCCGCCAAGGGCGAGAACGTGCTGTTCGGCTTCGGTCCGGAAGCGGACTTCAAGAATTCCAGCATGAACCTGGCCTACGCCAGCCAGGGCGGCCTGGGCCTGCCGGACACCACCTATTACACCGACGCCAAGAACGCCGACAAGCTCAAGGCTTACCGGGCCCACGTGGCCAAGGTGCTGGAACTGGCCGGCGTGGCCACGGCCGACGCTGAGAAGCAGGCCGCCGATGTGGTCAAGTTCGAAACGCGCCTGGCCAAGGCGTCCAAGTCCAGCGTCGAGCTCTCGCGCGATGTCTCGCTGTTCTACAACCCGGTCACCGTGGCCGACGCGGACAAGCTGACCCCGAACTTCAGCTGGACCGAATTCTTCAAGGCCCAGGGCATCGCCGCCCCGGAGAAGTTCTCGCTGGCCATGCCCAGCTTCCACCAGGAAGTGAGCAAGGCACTGGGTGACACCGATCCGTCGGTGTGGCGTGCCTACCTGCGCTTCCATACCGTGGACAGCGCCTCGCCGTACCTGGCCGATGCCTTCGTCAATGAGAACTACAATTTCTACGGCAAGACCCTGAACGGTCAGAAGGAGCAGAAGCCGCGCTGGAAGCGCGTGCTGGGCACCATCGAAAACGATGCCGGTGATGCGTTCGGCCAGCTGTACGTGAAGGTCGCCTTCTCCCCCGAAGCCAAGGCCAAGATGGAAGAGCTGGTGAAGAACCTGGCCGCCGCCCTCAAGGAGCGCATCCAGGGGCTGACCTGGATGAGCGATGAGACCAAGGCCAAGGCCATCGCCAAGTGGGAAACCTTCACCCCGAAGATCGGCTACCCGGACAAGTGGCGTGACTGGAGCGGCCTGACCACCGGCCGCGACAGCTACCTGGGCAACGTCCGCGCCGCCAATGCGTTCAACTACAAGTTCGCGCTGTCCAAGATCGGCCAGCCGGTGGACAAGACGGAGTGGGGCATGACCCCGCAGACGGTCAATGCCTACTACAACCCGCTGCAGAACGAGATCGTCTTCCCGGCCGCCATCCTGCAGCCGCCGTTCTTCGACCCAAAGGCCGATGACGCGCTGAACTACGGCGGCATCGGTGCGGTGATCGGCCACGAAATGACCCACGGTTACGACGACCAGGGCAGCCGCTTCGGGCCGACCGGCAACTTCGAGAACTGGTGGACCGAGGCGGACACCAAGAACTTCAGCGGCCTGACCGGCAAGCTGATCAAGCAGTTCGACGGTTACAAGGTGGACGGCCAGCCGGTCAACGGCAAGCTGACCCTGGGCGAGAACATCGCCGACCTGGGTGGCCTGGCCACCGCCTACGACGCCCTGCAGAAGGCCTCGGCCGGCAAGGAAGATCCGAAGGTCGACGGCTTCACCCGTGACCAGCGCTTCTTCTTCAACTGGGCCACCGTGTGGCGCACCAAGTACACCCCGGAGAACATGAAGGTCCGTCTGGCGACCGACCCGCATGCCCCGGCGCAGTTCCGCGCGATGGGTGCCCCGTCGAACCTGCCCACCTTCGCCGCGGCCTTCCAGTGCAAGGCCGGCTCGCCGATGGTGCGCGCTGGCGACCAGCAGGTCGTTATCTGGTAACAAGCGCCCTTTATTGAGCGTTACCCATGCAAAGGCCCGGGGAAACCCGGGCCTTTGTCGTTTTCCCGATCTACGGCCGCATGCGTAACGAACGGGTGTTTTTGTCTCTGATGTAAAAATTGAATGACAGAATTGTTGCAACCAGATGGTTTATTTGATATTCAGCTAACGGGGCTTCATTAAGCACCCGTTAATTCTTTCAATTGAATGGGGGAAGTTGATGATCAAGCAAGCCATGCCGCTTCGTCGGGCCACCCTGACCATCGCGCTGGGCCTGTGCCTGGCCGGGGCAGCGCACGCGCAGTCCGTTACCGGCAATATCTACGGTACCGGCGAACCCGGCAGCACCATCAGCGTGCAGAACCTGGACACCGGTACCAGCCGTACCGTGACCGTCGACCGCAATGGTCGCTACCGTGCCAGCGATCTGCCGAACGGCAATTACAAGGTGACCGTCGAGAAAGATGGCCAGGTGATCGCAGTCCGCGAACGGGTGCAGGTCGTGATCGCCAGTGGCACCGAGGTTTCCTTCTCCGGCACCGGCGTCCAGCAGCTGGACCGCATTGAGGTCAGGGCGACGGCCGTGCCCAAGATCGACGTCAGCCAGACCGACACCCGCACGGTATTCACCTCGGAACAGCTGAAGGAGATCGCGGTCGGCCGTGATATCGCCAGCGTGGCGCTGCTGGCGCCCAGCGTGATTTCCAACGCGAGCTACACCTCCGGTGGCGTCACGGTCCCCAGCTTCGGCGGTGCCGCATCGTCCGAAAACGCGTTCTACATCAATGGTTTCGCAGTGACCAACCCGCTGTCGTCGATCGGCTTCACCACGCTTCCCTTCGATGCGATCTCGCAGCAGCAGGTCCTGACCGGTGGCTACGGCGCCGAATTCGGTCGTGCCACTGGTGGTGTCGTCAACATCGTCACCAAGCGCGGCACGAATGAATGGAGTGGCGGCGGTTACGCCTACTGGAGCCCGGAAACCCTGCGTGCAAGCCCGCGCAACAGCAACTTCGCCGATACCGGTTTCTACGGTGCGGACAATCCGGATCCGACCAAGCGCACGGATGGCCAGCTGTACCAGCTGCGGAACAAGAACCAGAGCTGGACCCAGACCACCGGCGCGTACGTCGGCGGCCCGATCGTCAAGGACAAACTGTTCATCTACGCCAATGTCGAGGTGACCAAGCGTGAGGGTGCCGGCGTGGCATCGACGAGCCAGGCCGCTGCAACGACCACCAACGCATGGCAGGAATACTCCTACGAGTATCCGCGTTGGGCAGCGAAGATCGATTGGAACATCACTGACAATCACCTGCTTGAGTTCACCGGCATCTCCGACGTCACCAAGTACGACAGCGCCGGCTATACCTTCAACTACGCCGATTTCACCCACGGCAACGAGCAGAACGCGGGCACGAGCAACGAGGACAAGTCCAAACTGTACATCGGCAAGTACACCGGCTATCTGACCGATGACCTCACGGTGTCGGCGCTGTACGGCACCCAGAAGATCGATCACAGCCAGAATCCGTGGGGCTACGATCCGGCCTGCCCGCGCACGTCCGCCGTGGCCACCGCACGCGCACCCGGCATTCCGGCCGCAAACTATGCCGGCTGCTGGACGGCCGCCACGGTCAACGTCCCAGGTGCTTACGATGAAACCAAGGGCTGGCGCCTGGACGTGGGCTATCGCCTGGGCAACCATGACCTGCGCGCCGGCCTGGATGTCATGGAAGCAGAGTCGTACACCGGCAGCGAGTACGGCGGCGGGTTCATCTGGGTGTACAGCCGTTCCAACAACCCCAATGCCGCCATCGATGCTTCCCACGGCGTCGGTTCGCCGGCCTCGGCCGGTGGCCTGGGCAGCCAGGGGTACTACGTTCGCCAGCAGTACTACACCCAGATCGCCAAGGTAAGAACCGAACAGTCCGCGCAGTTCCTCGAGGACCGTTGGCAGGTCAGCGACAACGTCCTGCTGACGCTGGGCCTGCGCAACGAGACCTTCAAGAACTTCACCAGCGCCGATGAGGTGTACGTCAAGCAGGACAACCAGTGGGCACCGCGCCTGGGTGGCGTCTGGGATGTCCATGGCGATGCTTCGTTGAAGCTGTTCGCCAATGCGGGCCGTTATCACCTGGCCCTGCCCAACAACGTTGCGGTCCGCGCGGCCTCCGGCTCGCTGTATACGATGGAGTACTTCACCTATACCGGCGTTGCTGCCGATGGTACGCCGACCGGACTGGTCAACGTTCCCGTCGATCCGAGCCTGGGCTATACCTGCCCCGGCAACCCGAACGCCATCTCCTCCAACCTGGAATGCGGCGATGCACCCGATCCGCGCACGGTTGCCGCGGTCGACCTGAAATCGCATTACCAGGACGAATTCATCGTCGGCATGGAACAGGCCTGGGGCGAGAACGCCGTATGGGGTGCCAAGGTGACCTACCGTGACCTGAAAAGTGCGATCGATGACACCTGCACCCCGGCACTGGGAGGCGGCTGCTTCATCTTCAACCCGGGGGTAGGCAACACGTTCTGGGAAGAGCAGGCCGACGGTACGCTGGCAAAGCACACCTACTCCGCCGCCGAACTCGATCTGCCCAAGCTCAAGCGCCGGTACTACGCGCTTGACCTGTTCCTGGAAGGCTCGATCGGTGAAAGGTTCTACGGCAAGGTGAATTACACCTTCGCCCGCAACTACGGCAATACCGAAGGCCAGCTGGCATCGGATCTCGATACCGGCGCGGGCGGTCAGACCGACGTCTCGGTGACCCAGGACTGGGATCTGCCGCAGCTGATGGTCGGCGCCAATGGCCCGCTGCCGAACCACCGTGCGCACCAGATCAAGGCCTACGGTTCCTACCGGATCACGCCCGAGTGGCGCGTCGGTGGCTCCCTGCTGATCGATTCCGGCCGCCCGCGTTCGTGCACCAGCTATTACCCAACTGCGGACCAGGGCCTGTACAACGGCGCGTACTACCACTTCTGTGGCCTGGCCGGCAGCGGCACCGCCCCGGGGAGTGCCGGCTACATTCCGCCCTCAGCTGACTACCGGTTCTCGCCACGCGGCGACAACGGCACCACGCCGTGGGGCTTCAACCTCAACCTGTCCCTGGCCTACACGCCGAACTGGGCGGACAACAAGTTGAGCCTGCAGGCGGACGTTCTGAACGTGCTCAATCGCCAGGTTGCCGGGTCGTACTACAGCAATTACGCGACCGACCGGGTGACCCCGGATCCGCGTTACAACCAGCCACTGAACTACAACTCCCCGCGCCAGGTCCGCCTGAGCGCTCGATACGACTTCTGATCCACCCTGCAGGGCCCCGGCCACCTGGCCGGGCCCTGGTTGGCTTGGCCGTGCTCTCTCCTGCCCCGCTCCGGCGGGGCTTTTTTGTGCCTCAGCCCCCGCTTGGCCCACGGTGCCGCCTGCCTGCCCTTCCTTGCATGCCGCCATGCATCGCGGCTTGATACACTCGCGCGATCTTCAATCCTCGATGGATTTGCTTTACATGCCCAACTTCCGTCCGCTTGCCATTGCCCTGGGCATCAGCCTGGTCACCCTGGTCGCTGCTCCCGATGCGCACGCCGCGCCGAAGAAGAAGGCCGCCGCCCGTGCGCCGGCTGTCAGCGCCCAGTGCAGCGACTTCTACGAGGCCACCAATGCGACCTGGCTGAAAGCCAATCCGGTGCCGCAGACCGGTGCCACCACCGCACTGGGCCAGCTGGCCGACCGCGCACGCCAGCAGCAGCGTGAACTGCTGGATGGCGCGATGACCGCGCCGCAGGGCAACGTGCAGAAGCTGCTCGGCGACTTCTGGGCCAGCGGCCTCGACGAAGCCGCCGTGGAAGCCGATGGCTCCAACCCGATCGCCCCGCTGCTGACCCGCATCAACGCGATCAAGAAGGCCAAGGACGTGCCGGCCTCGATCGCCGCGCTGCACCAGGTGGGCATCCCGGTGGCCTTCAACTTCGCCCCGGACGTGGACCTGAAGGCACTGGACCGCCACATCGGCTACTTCATGCAGGGCGGCATGGGCTTGCCGGATCCGGCGTTCTACACCCGTACCGATGCCGACACCGTCGCGCTGATGGCGCGCTACCGCACCTACGTCAAGCAGGTGCTGGCGCTGACCGGCACCCCGGCGGACAAGCTCGATGCCGAATCGCAGTCGGTGATCGCACTGGAAACCGAACTGGCGCGCAATGCGCAGTCGCTGGCTGGCATCAACAACCCGTTCAACAACTACGCGCCGATCTCCACCAAGGAGCTCAACAGCCGTTACCGCAACCTGCAGCTGGAGGCCTTCCTGAAGGCACAGGGCGTCAATGACGACCTGGTCTCGCTGTCCGATCCGGCGCTGTTCAAGCAGCTCGACGGCATGGTCACCCGGCTCAAGCCGGAGCAGTGGAAGGTCTACCTGCGCTGGCGAGTGGGTGATGCGATGGCCCCGTACCTGTCCAAGGCCTACCGCGATGCCGAGTTCGAGTTCCGCGGCCGCGTGATGCGTGGCCAGACCCTGCCGCCGGCACGCTGGGAGCAGGTGCTGGATGCGATCAACGTCGCCGCCGGCCCGATGGTCGGCCGCGAGTACGCCGCCAAGCACCTCTCGGCCGACGACCGTCGCAAGGCGGCGCTGGTGGTGGACAAGATCCGCGAAGTGCAGATCGATGCGGTCAAGCGCAGCACCTGGATGAGCGATGAGGCCAAGACCGAAGCGCAGGCCAAGCTGGCCGCGCTGAAGATCGAGATCGGCACCCCGCTGCGCGATCTGGACTACACCGTGCAGCCGATGGGCCGTGGCAGCTTTGGCGGCAACATGCTGATCGCCTCGACCTGGCGCCACCGCGAAGAGATGAAGCGCATCGGCAAGGGCAACGCCGACCGTCGCTGGGACGTGCTGCCGCAGCAGCCGGCCCTGGCCTACGACATCGCGCAGAACCGCCTGATCGTCACCGCCGCCGTGCTGCAGGGCCCGGTGTTCAATGCCAAGGGCGATACCGCCGACCTGTTCGGCAGCTACGGCGCGCTGGTCGCGCACGAGCTGACCCGCGCGATCGACGCCAAGGGCGCGCTGGTGGATGCCAAGGGCGAACTGCGCAGCTGGTGGACCCCGGCCGACAAGACCGCCTGGACCCTGTTCGGCAACCGCGTGGCCGCGCAGTACAGCGGCTATGACTACCCGGGCGTGAAGGGCGCCAAGGTCAACGGTGAACTCACCCGTGAAGAGAACCTGGCCGACCTGGCCGGCCTCGAACTGGCGTGGGAGGCCTACAAGGCCGTTGAGCCGGCCGCCAAGCCGGCCGCACAGCAGGGCTTCTTCCGTGCCTGGGCGAGCCTGTGGCCGCAGCAGCTCTCGCCGAACGTCGCCGCCCAGCGCCTGAGCTCGGACATCCTGGCCCCGGGCCGCTGGCGCACCAACGGCCCGCTGTCCAACCTGCCGGCCTTCGGTGCCACGTTCACCTGCAAGCCGGGCCAGCCGATGCAGCGCGTGGACAACGACCAGATCAAGGTCTGGCGCTGAGCCCAGCAAGGCAGCAACGAAAAGGGCGCCCATTGGGCGCCCTTTTCATTTAACGGGGACGGAGGTGGTTATTAACTACCTCCGTCCCTGTTATTTGCGTTACTTGATGCTTCGCAGATGGTTGGGCCGCTTCGGCGGGCCCGGCGGTCGCCGGTTGTTGAACGGCGGTTGGCCGCGCCAATAGCGGATCAGCAGCCAGCCGAACAGCATGCCGCCCAGGTGGGCGAAATGGGCCACGCCCGGCTGCCAGCCGGTGGCGCCCAGCATCAGCTCCATTGCACCGAACACGATCACGAACGTGCGCGCCTTCATCGGGATGGGCGGGAACAGCAGCATCACCCGCTGGTTGGGGAACAGCATGCCGTAGGCCAGCAGCAGGCCGAACACACCACCGGACGCACCCAGCACCGTGGCCGGATCGGCCAGCATCATGCCGACCAGCAGCTGGCACAGCCCGGCACCGGCGACGCACACCAGGTAATAGATCAGGAAGCGCTTCTCACCCCAGGTCTGTTCCAGCGGCGCGCCGAACATGAAGAGCGCGAGCATGTTGAAGAACAGATGGCCGAAGCTGCCATGCAGGAAGCCATAGGTCAGCAGCTGCCAGGGCTGGAAGTTGCCGCCCGGCGAGAACGGATCGAAGCCGCCGCCCAGGGGCTGCAGCATGAAAGGCTCGAAGGTGCCGTTGCCGAGCAGGAATGGCTGCTGCAGCAGGAACAGCACGGCGTTGGCGATCAACAGCGCTTTGGTGACAGTAGGCAGTCGCGGAAACATGGGGGCATCCTTTGGAACTGCCTCCATCATAGCCGCAGCACCCCGCTGCGATCTGCGCGCCAGCGCCCGCGTTCAACCCGCAGGCAGCGTCAGCCCGGCCCCCACAGGGCGGCATCCAGATCGTTGCCACCGGCCACCGGCATTCCCTTGACCCGGCCGCGCTCCACCACCACGCCCTCGGCACGCAACCGCTGGCTCTGCTCCTTCCAGCCGGCCGAGCCTTCCGGCATCGCAATGCGCCCGTCCGAGCGCAGCACGCGGTGCCACGGCAGGTCGGGGTCGTCATTCATGCCGAGCACGCGTGCGGTCAGCCGCGCCCTGCCCGGCAGCCCGGCCTTGGCGGCGACCTGGCCGTAGCCCATCACCTGCCCGCGCGGAATCGCATGGATCACCGCCAGGATCCGCGCCCGTGCCTGCGCGGCCGCGTCATCGCCCATGGCAGCGGCGTTCACGCGCGGACCCGGCTGACCAGCAGCACGCCGAGCAGGACCAGGGCCGTGCCGAGGATCTGCCACGTTCCCATGGGTTCGTCGAGCAGCCATAGACTCATCACGATGGTGGAGACCGGACCGAGCATACCGACCTGCGCGGCCAGCGACGAGCCGATCCGCTTCACCGCCAGCATGATCGCCATCACGGGCAGCACCGTGCAGACCGTCGCATTGATCAGCGACAGCCAGTACACCGGCGGGGGTGCCTGGCCCAGGGCGGACATCGGGTGCAGCACCGCGAAGTGCAGCACGCACAGCACGCAGGCTACGCAGCTGGCGTAGGCGGTCAGGCGGATCGCGCCGATCCGCGCCACCACCTGGCCGCTGCCGAACAGATACAGCGCATAGCTCAGCGCACTGGCGAACACCAGTGCACTGCCCAGCACGATGCGCCCGCCTTCCAGCTGCAGGTCATGGCCAAAGGCCAGCAGCACGCCGAGATAGCTGAGCACCAGTGCCGCCACCTGCCAGCGACCAGGGCGCTTCTTCAGCAGGACCAGGCTGATCAGCAGCACCAGCGTGGGGTTCAAATACAGGATCAGCCGCTCCAGGGTGACACTGATGTACTGCAGGCCCTGGAAGTCCAGCAGGCTGGACAGGTAGTAGCCGGTGAAGCCCAGCCACACCACGCGCCCGCGGTCGCCCCAGGACAATGCCGGCGCGCGCCGCGCCGACCATACCGCCAGCACCGCGAACAACGGAAAGGCCATCAGCATCCGCAGTGCCAGCAGCGTGGTGGCATCCACCCCGTGCCGGTACGCAAGTTTGACGATGACCGCCTTGCCCGAGGCGGCAATGGCCCCGATCGCGGCCAAGGCGATGCCGCCGGCGGCGATGCGACTGGAGGACGTGGGGAGCGAGGAAGCGGGTGACGACATCAGGACGGCGAACAGCCGCACGGAGGCGGCTGGGCAGCAGGTGGGGCGGCCATTGTCGCATGCGTGGCGGCGGGTGTTCTGCGCCTGCAGACGCTGCGGGAACGGCGCTCCGATCCTGTTTCAACGGCGAAAAGGGCTCGGCCGACCGAAAGACCCGGCGCCTGCGGAAGGCTGTGCCGCTTCGTGCGCGGTTGCCACGCATGGCGTGGCACTACCTGGATCCCGGGCGCGGCTTCGGCGGCGACACGCCGCTGGCGCGCTTTCAGCGCATCAGTACGACTTCTTCTGCCGAGGTCGGATGGATCGCCACGGTGTCGTCGAACTGGGCCTTGGTCACGCCCATCTTCACCGCCAGGGCAAACCCCTGCAGGATTTCATCGGCAGACTCGCCCAGCAGGTGCACACCGACCACGCGCTCCTCCTCGCCCACGCAGACCAGCTTGAACACGCTGCGCTGGGTGCCGTCGGCCAGCGCCTGCAGCATCGGGCGGAAGTTGCTGCGGTACACGCGCACGTCGCCGTACTTCGCACACGCCTCCTCTTCACTCAGCCCCACGGCGCCGAGCGCCGGATGCGAGAACACCACGCTGGCCACGTTCTCATAGTCCATCTTCGCCTGGGGCTGGCCACCGAACAGGCGGTCCATCAGCTTGCGCGCCGCGGCGATCGCCACCGGGGTCAGGCCGACCTTGCCGGCGATGTCACCCACCGCGTGCACGCTGGGTACCGCGGTGGTCTGCCACGCATCGACCTCGACCTCGCCCTTGTCGCCCACCACCACGCCGACCGCCTCCAGCCCGAGATCGGCACTGTTGCCGCGCCGGCCGGTGGCAAAGAACACGGCATCGAATTGGCCATCTGCGGGTCCATCGTGCCCGAACGCCACAATGGCATCGCCGTCACGGCGCAGCTCGCGCAGGCGGTAGCCGAAGTGGACCTGCACGCCTTGATGGCGCAGATTCTCGGCAAGTTGTCCGGTAAGCTCCGCATCGAAGCGCTCCAGCAGGCGCTCGCCACGGACCAGCAGGGTCACGCGGCTGCCAAGGGCCTGCAGCAGCCCGGCCAGCTCGACGGCGATGTAGCCGCCGCCGACGATCGCGACGCGTTCGGGCGCGCTGCACAGGTTGAAGAAATCATCGGAAACCAGGCCAAGCTCGGCGCCGGGAATGTCCGGGCGCTGCGGATGCGCGCCGGTGGCGATCAGGATGTGCGCGGCGCTGATGCGTACACCATCGCTGCATTCCACGGTGTGCGCGTCGACCAGCCGACCACGGCGAGGCACGCGCACCACCTTGTTCTCATCCAGGCGCTTGAGATAGCTGGCATGGATGTTGGCGATGTAGGCCTGGCGGTGTACCACCAGTTCTTTCCAATCCAGCGAGGGGCGTACCGGGACATCGAATCCCATCGCCGCGGCAAGGCCGATGCGTGCAGACAGATCGGCGGCCAGCCACATCGCCTTCTTGGGGACACAGCCGACGTTGACACAGGTGCCACCGAGTTCGCCCGGCTCCAGCATCGCCACCCGCTGCCCATGCTGCGCAGCGCGGAAAGCCGCGGCCAGGCCGCCGGAACCACCGCCCAGCACGATCAGGTCATAGTCGTATTGCGTCGTCATTGGCATCGCTCAACTCGGTAAGGGGCAGGATCGATCGCCGGCGCGCGGGCAGTTGATCAGCTCTGCCATCAACCGCCGGTGCCGACGCTCATGCGCATTCCCAGCATGCCATGACCGGCCGCGATCCAGACGTGAGGGGCTCGGCGCGACGGGGTCAGGTCCGGCGCAGCGGCGGCCACTGCAGATAGGTCATCGCGCGCCAGATCCACTCCAGCGGCCCGAAGCGGAAGCAGCGCAGCCACACATGGCTGATGCCGACCTGCAGCGCGAACAGCGCCAGCGCAAAGGGGATCTGCCACAGCCGGGGCATCGCCTCGAACGCGCCCAGTCCGTATCCATAGAACACCCAGGTGCAGACCAGCGACTGCCCGATGTAGTGGGTCAACGCCATCCGCCCCATCGGCGCCAGCAACTGCAGCCGCGCGCGCCAGTGCACGATCCAGGCCAGGTACCCCAGGCACATCAGCAGCCCGGCCAATGCACTCACGGCGTAGGCCACGCCACCGGCAAGATCCAGCGTGCCAGGGGCCTGGTACGGATGCCAGATTGCACTGCCCAGCATCAACACCAGGCCGACCGGCAGGGCGATCCAGCGCAGCCGCGCATACAGCCGCGCGAACCGTTCCGGCTCGGCCAGCGCGCCGCTACGGGCGAACCAACTGCCGATCAGGAACATGCCCAGCACTTCCGGACCGATCACGAAGATGCCCGAGAGCATCGCGCCGAGGTCGCGCAGGCGTTGGCCGACGGCCTCGCCCCACGTGCCGTGCGCGTACGCCTGCCGTTGCAGTTCGATCGTGCGCTGGGCCTGGGCGATGGCCTCGCGCAGCGGGTCCTGCGCGTGCTCCATGCTGGCCATCCAACTCATCAGTGCACCCAGCACCAGCACCAGCCCGGCCGCGCCCAGGTAGCTGATCGCGCCCATCGCCGGCAGCCAACTGCGCGGCGCTTCGCGGCAGGCGAGCAACAGCAGCGAGATCAACGCGTAGATCACCAGGATGTCGCCGGACCACACCAGCAGCGCATGGCACAGGCCGATCAGCAGCAGGGCGGCGCTGCGGCGCAGATAGAACGGTGCGAACGCGCGGCCAGCCGTTTCGGCGCGCTGCGCCATGACGGAAAAGCCGGCGCCGAACAGCAGCGAGAACAGGGTGAAGAACTTGCCCTGGACCAGAACGTAGATCGCCGCGTCGGCCCAGTAGTCCGCGCCCTGCCAGTGCGGATCGATGCCGGTGAAGGACAGGTCCAGCGGACCGCTGAACGCCTCCATGTTCATCAGCAGGATGCCCAGCAACGCGAACCCGCGCAGGATATCGATGACGGCGATGCGCTCATGCGCGCCCACCGGCTGCAAAGGAGAAGAAGCTGCGTTCACAGGCAATCCGCTGACCAGGTCCGTCATTATGCCGTGCGCACGGCGGCCTGCCGCGGAAACGAAAACGGCCCGCCGAAGCGGGCCGTTGGATCAACGAGGGGGCGCAGCACTCAGTGCTGGTGGCCGCCGTCGCCGTGCACGTGGCCGTGCTCGATTTCTTCCTTGCTGGCTTCGCGCACGTCGACGATCTCGACGTTGAAGTGCAGGTCCTTGCCGGCCATCGGGTGGTTCAGGTCGACGTCGACCACGCTCATGCCGACCTTCTCCACGGTCACCGCGCGCGGGCCGAAGTTGGTCTGCAGCACGACCTGCTGGCCCGGGACCAGCTTGCTGGTACCGAAGTGCTTCTTGGGCACGCGCTGGGTCAGGCCTTCGCGGCGCTCGCCGTAGGCGTCGGTCGCCTTGACGTCCACCTCGAAGGTGGCGCCGGCTTCCTTGTCCATCATGGCGTTTTCCAGGCCGGGGATGATGTTGCCGTGGCCGATCAGGATCGCCAGCGGATCACGGTCCCTGGAGCTCTCGATCGGCTCCTGGCCCTGCTCGGCGACGGTGTAATGGAAACGGACGACGCGGTCTTTTTCGATCTTCATGCGCAACTCTGGTCTGGAGACTGCCGAGGGCAGACGGGTGAGGCGGGTTGTGGCCTGCCGGATACGCCGCCATCATGACGGCCTTCTAAGGTCGCGCATTATCCGGACAACATGCACATGACGCCAGTTTCGCGCCTGACCCGCCTGCCCGGCCACGTGGCCCTGCTGGCGATCATCGCCCTGCTGAGCGCCTGCGGCGGCGGCAAGACCACCCGCCCGGCCCCGCCGCCCGCCTCGGCCCAGGTCTGGCCCAACGTCACCCCCAACGATCCGCAGGCCGCCAACTCGGTGCTGATGCGTGCGATCGGCCTGGTCGGCACGCCCTACCGCTACGGTGGCAACACGCCCGAATCCGGTTTCGACTGCAGCGGCCTGGTCGCCTACGTCTATCGCGAGATGCTGGATCTTCGCCTGCCACGCACCTCGCGCGATCTGGCCGCCGTGCAGGGACCGAAGATCGATCCCAAGCAGCTGGCGCCCGGCGATCTGGTCTTTTTCGGCAACAAGGGCAATGTCTTCCATGTCGGCATCTATGTGGGCGAAGGCCGCTTCGTGCACGCCCCCAGCACCGGCGGCACGGTCCGGCTGGACTCGCTGGGCGGACCGTATTGGAAGGACCACTACACCGGCGCGAAACGCGTCCTTAACTAAGCTGAACAGGGGTAAGGTACAAATTTGTGACGCGAATCACATAGTTGTAAACGAAAAATTAACGGAATTTGTACCTAATCACTGCGCTTACACGGCATCATCACCCATCGTTTTTATTCAGTGACCGCCGCGTGACGACAGACGACCTGACTTGCAAAGGCCAGACCGCCGCAACCCGGCGACGTGCCCGACCCGCTTTCCTCGCTGCAGCGCTCTGCCTGGCCAGCCTTCCGGCCTGGGCGCAGTCCGCACCGACGATCGCCCCCGAAGCTTCTGCAACCCCTGTCACTGTTGCCCCCGATTCCTCCGCGCCGGCCAAGCCCAAGGCTGATGCGCCGGCCCGCAGCAAGGCCGATGCCGCTGCCAGCGCCACCCTCGCCGCCCTGCTTCCGCACCTGGCGGCCAACGACACCATCCCCCTCATGGACCGTTCGGCGATGTTCGCCGGCGATCTGAGCCGCCTGCTCGCCAATTACGATGCCAGCACCGGCGCGATTACCGTGGCCGGCGACGCCGCCGAAAACGGCAAGGTCCAGTCCCTGCTGCGCCGTGCGATGACCCTGCTGGGCACCCCGTACCGTTGGGGCGGCACCTCGCCGGACAGCGGTTTCGACTGCAGTGGCCTGGTCGGCTATGTGTTCCGTACCGCGCTGGGTGTCGAGCTGCCGCGTGTCTCGCGCGAAATGGCCCATGACGGCGCTGCCCAGCTGATCAACGATCGCAACGCCCTGGCCGCTGGCGACCTGGTGTTCTTCGGCCGCAAGGGCCGTGTGGACCATGTCGGCATCTATGTGGGTGAAGGCCGCTTCCTGCACGCCCCGAGCACTGGCAAGGACGTCCGTGTGGACAGCCTGGTCAGCGGCTACTGGGGTGGCAAGTTCATGCAGGCCCGCCGCGTCGACCTCTGACCCGCCCTGCGGGACCACCGGATCGAAGGCCGCTGCCCTGCAGCGGCCTTTTTCGTTGGGCCGCGGCAGTGGCCGCTGATCGCCCCAACCCGCGTTCCCTTCTCTGTCACGGTCTTTTTCCCGACCGGCGACGCGCCCGGCGCACACGTGCTGCGGCGGGGGACGGACCCGGACGTGGGGCGGCACGTCCGTGGCAACCGATCAGGCAGCAGACACCGCCCGCGATTCTCGTCGACAAGGTGACGCATGGCGGCTGTCCCCGATTTTCCTGCCCGGTGTGTGATCTGGTTTGGGCAACCCCTCGCGCTTGAACGGGCGACGCTGGCTGCGGCCGGCTGGCAGGTCCGCAGCGTGGCCCCCGAACAATGCGCCGGGATCGGCATGCGCGGCAGCGACCAGGTGGTCGGCCTGCTTGACCTGCGCACGGTGGTGCCGGCCAACCTGGCCCACCTGCAGCAATTGCTGGTCGATCACCGCCACATGAGCCTGCTGGCGCTGTTGCCTGCTGCGCCGCTGCGCTCCTCGCCGGTGCTCGATGCGCTGCTGGCGGCGTGCGTGGATACCTATGTCGCCCCGATCGACCTGCCGCGCGTCGTGCAGCGGCTGCAGCAGCTGGCCGGCGCCGAATCCCTGCCCGCCGCCCATGGCCCTCAGTCCCTGATCGGCGACAGCGCGGTGCTGCAGGTCACCCGTGCGGCCATCCGCAAGTACGCGCCGGTGGACCTGCCGGTGCTCATCACCGGCGAGACCGGGACCGGCAAGGAACTTGCCGCCCAAGCGCTGCATGCGCTGTCGGCACGGCATGCGCGCCCGTTCCTGGCAGTGAACTGCGGCGCCATTCCGGCTGCGCTGGTCCAGTCCGAACTGTTCGGCCATGAGCGCGGCGCCTTCACCGGTGCGGCGACGCGGCGCCTGGGCCTGTTCGAATCGGCCAGTGGCGGCACCGTGTTCCTGGACGAGATCGGCGACCTGCCGCTGGATGCGCAGACCAACCTGCTGCGGGTGCTGCAGGAAGGCACGGTCGAACGCGTCGGCAGCAACCGGCCGCTGGAGGTCGATGTGCGCGTGCTCGCGGCCACTCACGTGGATCTGGAGAAGGCGGTCGAACAAGGCCATTTCCGTCGCGACCTGTTCTATCGGCTCAATGTGCTGCGCCTGCCGTTGCCGCCGCTTCGTGAGCGCGGCAGTGATATCGCACTGCTCGCCCACCATTTCCTCAGCAGCTTCCGGCATCGCCATGTCACCCGCGCGCGCGGCTTCACGGCCGAGGCGGTGCAGGCGCTCGAACGCTTCGGCTGGCCGGGCAACGTGCGCGAGCTGCTCAATCGGGTCCAGCGTGCGGCGATCGTCAGCGATGCCGAGCTGATCACGGCGGCGGACCTGGAGTTGAGTCAGCCGCTTCTGGCCAGCACCGAACGCGGCCTGCACGGCGCAAAGCAGATCGCCGAACGCGAAACGCTGCTGCATGCACTGCGCCAGCACGATTTCAACGTCACCGCCTGCGCCCGTCACATGCAGGTCTCGCGGGTGACGGTCTACCGGTTGTGCCGCAAGCACCAGCTCGCGCTGCCCGAACTGCGCTGAGCCGCAGGGCGCAGCGTGTGAGCGGGCGCGCTCACAGGCTGTACGGCACTTTGAAGGCCAGGGTGAAGTCCGGTGCATCCGGGGTCAGGCCGATACCCAGCAGGCTGACCAGGGTCGTTTTCTGGTTGAGCGCATAGGTGATGCCCAGGTTGAGCGTGCCTGCATTGGCGTCGCTGCCGATCACCTTCAACCACTGCCCGTTCTTGTAGCGCGTGGAGGCACGCGCGCTCAGCTTGTCACTGAAGGAGATGCTCAGGCTGGTGCGCTCATTGAACGCGAACGCCACGCCGGCGCCGAAGTAATAGGAGCCTCCAAGCTTTACGTCGCCCGGGTTGGTGGTGTCCGGGTTGGCATCAATGTCATCGAAGCTGCGCGGGAAGGAATGGATGTAACCGATATTGGCGAACAGGATCGCCGGGTCGGCGGTCTTCACGGCCGACAGGCCGACGTTGGCCTGCCACACGCCGTTGCCGGTCGGTTGCTGCTCGGGCACGGCAAAGCGGATGAAGTCATCGTCATCGCGCTCGAGCACCTTCCAGTCCAGCCCGTACGGCGCCCGCCCGGTCGGCGCGGTCGCGCCCACGGTGAGCACGGTTTCGGGCAGCCGCCCGCGTTCGGCGAACAGCCGGTAGTTGGCGCTCAGGCCAACGTCGCCGATGCCGTTGCCCGTCGTCTCTTCCTGCGCGATGGCCGCGGCCGAGCCACCGGCACCGCCCTTCTGGAACACCGTCTTGCGCGCCAGGTACGGCACGTCCAGGTTCAAGGTCAGGCGCGGGCTGATGCCCCAGCGCGCGGCCAGGTTGTAGGTCAGCGTGTCCGACTCCACGTTCTCGATGGCGATGTTGCCGAGGAAGATCGCATCCAGCGCCAGGAAGCCGTTGAGGCTGAGCTGCTTGCGGTCGTAGCGGGCGTAGGAAAGGCTGTTTTCAATCGTGAAGCGGCGGCTGAAGAGTGCGGCCTGCTGCTGTTTGACATCATCCACGCTGCGCCGCGACTCCTGCTTGGCCTGCTGCGCTTCGGCCGCCGAGCTGGCATAGCCATCGGCACTGGCCGGTGCGGCCGGGGTGCCCGCCGGCAGGGCCTGCTGCGGGGGAGGCGCGCTGGAGGCCACCGGCGCGGTCTTGCCGGTCAGCCGTGCCTGCATGGCCTGCACCTGCATGTCCAGCTCGCGCAGGCGACGTACTTCCTGCGCGTAGTTGGCCTTGAGGCTTTCCAGCTGCGCCATCAGTGCCTTGACGTCTGCCTCGTCAACCGGCGCAGGCTGTTGCGCCTGTGCCTGGGCGGACGCAGCCGCCATCAGTGCCAGCGCCGCCAGCGCCAGCGGTGTTGCGCGGATCATCGTGTGCATTGCCTTGGCCCACTGTTGTGTTGACGCTCCCCCTGCCGTGCCGATGGATCACTGGCCCGGCCCCATGCCTACCCCGCGTACCAGCGTCATCGCCTGCGCCACGTTCTGGTTGAGCGGCACGTTGTTGGCCATTGACTGCCTGACAAGGTCGATCTGCAGCCGGTTGGTGACCGATTGCCCATCACTGCCCAGCGCGATGCTCTGCCCGACGCTGCCGTTGCGGATCCATTGCTGGACCGCGCCGACACCCTCGATCTGCAACTGCACCTTGGCCGTGTTGCCTTCCAGTTGAGCCAGCGCACTGACCCCGCCCTGGTGCACGCTGGCCAGGTTCACGCCTTCGCCGGTGGGCGTTGGCGCGGTGCCATCGCGCACGGTCAGCTGGGTGGCGTTGCTGGCCAGGTTGCCGTCACCGGCGACCTGGATGCTCTGGCTCAGGCCGGCCACGTTCTGCAGGCCGCTGGCGTCCACGCTGCGCCCGGGTGTCACGGGCAGTGGCGCATCCGCGGCGGTGACACTCACGCTGGGCGCGAAGCTGATCTTCGGCGCGTTGCCGCCGTGGCTGAAGTCCATGCCCAGCTTCAGCGCGCTCTGTGCCGACTGCCCACCGGCGGTCTGCCATTGCGAGACCATGGTGACCCCGAACCACGCCACGGTGTTGCCACCAACGGTGTAGCGGCCACGCATGAGGTTCAACTCCGGATCGGGGATTTCGCTCAATCCCTTGCCGGGCCGGCTGTCATCGGCATGTGCCGGTGCGATGCCCAGCAGGGCAAGCAGCACGATGCCGGGCGTCCAGGTTGCGATGTTCATGTTGCCTCCTTAAAACAGATCGGCATGGGTGAATCCGAAATCGACCAGTTCCGCGTCGGTGATCGGTCCCTGCCTGGCGTACAGCGAACGGGCACTCGGCCGTTCACCGGGCTGCAGCAGCACCGTGTTGCGATCGAAGTCACTGCCGATCACGACAAACACGGCGCGCGACGGCCACGCCTGGAGAAATTCGCTGACGGGAATGCTGCGGTTGCCCAGAATCGGGTCGGCCACATCCACCAGATCGCCACGGACCTGTTTGAGGACCACGAAGTGGCGGAAGCCCCGCACATCCATCAGCACCAGCCCGGGCACGCGCAGTGAGCGCAGGCGCTCTTCATTGACGCGGTAGCCGCGCCCACGCATGCCCATCGATTCGACGTAACGCTTGATGTCCAGCAGCGAGAAACCGCGCTGGTGGACCAGTTGTGGATCCGAGACCCCCATCATCCCTTCGATCACCGTGCCCTCATCCGCCTCCAGGTGGTAGGCGTAGCGCAGGATCGTGGCAAGGGCTGCCGCGCCACAGCTGTAATCGGTGTGTTGCCTTACCACGTTGCGGAAGCGCCGTTCCTGCATGCTCTCCACGCGCTGGGTGAGCACCGCCCCGTTGGGCAGCACCCCGCTGAAGCCGATGTCGCCGGCCCGCACCAGCCCGATGGGCATCATCAGCATCGACAGTGCCCAGGCCAGCATCCAGGTGCGCATACGTGTGGACATCGTCTACTCCGGCTCAGGAAGGAGCCCCTGCCCCAAGGGGGAGAAGGGACAGGGGCTCCCGGGGAGCCCGGTCATTGGCGGATGACCGGGTTTGTTGCGCTCAACGCGTACTGCCTGCGAAAACGGACAACCTTCTTACTGTTCCGGACCGCCGCCGCCACCGCCGCCGGTGGAGGGCTGCGCAACCGCCAGAGCCAGGCTGTTGGCCTGCAGGTTGCCGGTACCGGAGGCCACGTTCACCCCGATGTTGCCGGAGGCGCCGGAGAACGCACTGCCGGACAACGCCGCGGTGTTGGTCGCATCCACGTTCACCCAGCGGGTGGTGGAGACGGTGCCGCTCAGGCTCGCGTAGAGATCGGCCACGCCCAGTTCGACGAACTGGCTGGTGCCGCGCTCATCGGTATCGAAGGCAATGCCGCCCACGCCCGGACGATTCGGGTTGGCGGTGGCATTCTGGATATCGCTATCCAGATCGATGTGGCCGTTCGCGCTGCCGCTCGGGTGATCCAGCGCGCCGCTCCAGCTGTCCAGGTAGTAGTTGTCTTTCTGGTAGGCACTACCCGTGCCGCTGTAACGACCCGCACCCACTGCCAACGTGGCGCCGGCGACGCGACCGCTCAGGTTCACGTCCACGGTGTCGGTCATCGACTGCAGGTAGCCGGCGTTGCTGACGGTGTTGCCGGAGGACACCTGGTTGGAGCTGATGCTCGAGGTCGCATAGGCGCTGGTGGCGACCGATGCGGCGAGCGCGTTCTTCTGCTCGTTGTTGTTGCCGGAAGCGACGTTGGCGCCGATGTTGCCCGACGCACCGCTGAAGGCATTGCCACCCAGGCCCGCAGCGTTGGTCACGCCGGAGTTGATCGTGGTGTTGCCACCGCCGAACTGGTTGACGAAGACTTCCGCATCGGCCATGCCGAAGCTGAAGGAGGCATCGGCGGCGGACAGCGACGCCGCATTGTCCTGGGCGTTGTTGTCACCGGCGGCGACGTTGAAGCCCAGGTTGCCCGAGGCATCGGCACCGACGTCGTCGGCGATCGAGGCGCTGTTGGTCACCAGGGTGTTGCCGGCCAGATTGTTGGTGACCGACTGGCGGTTGTCGATGACGGCGATGGCGGCCGAATCGATGTCGATCGAACCGGTGATTTCCGGATCACCCGAGAAGCTGATGTCCGAGCTCAGGCGCAGGTCCTTTTCGATGTTGACGTCGACGCCGTGATTGTTCTTTTCCTGGCGTTCGTCGGCCTGGATGTTGCTGGTCTTGTTGACGTTCTCGGTGACGTTGCGGTTGCTGGTCACGTCGCGGTTGCTGGTGACGTTGGTGTTGCTCGTCACGTTGTCGTTGATGGTGGTGTTGGTGGTGCTGTTGTTGTTGCGGGTGTTGTTCCAGGTCCGGTTCCAGGTGCGCGAATCGGTATCGGTGTTGGTGGTGGTATTGGTTTCGGTGTTGGTATCGGTATTGGTATTGGTGCGCGTTTCAGCCACGTTGTGCAGGTGGTTGATGTTGGCGCTCTGGTTCTGGTTGTCGCGGTCATTGCCCCAGCCATTGGCGCCGGCGGAGGCGGATGCAGCGGCGACGGCGATGGCCAGTACGGTCCGTTTCATGTTGGTGTTCATGGTGCCCTCTCTCTCATCACAGACAATCGGGTGGATGTGACTACTCACGGGGTGGACTGCACCGAAATGCTCAGTTGGTTTGCGGTGGCGTTGCCGGATCCCGCGATCTGATTGAGTTGCAGGACGCCGTCGAATCCCTGCAGTGCGGAGGCTTCGACCGCCACCCTGCGAGTTCCGGCCGACCGACCGCTGTTGACGGCCCCCTGCCCCCCTGCTGACGCGAGCGCGCCCGACGCGGCCAAGGCCTCGTCGTTCGTTTCGCGTATGCCCTGTTGCGCCAGCGTGGCGGTGACGACGTTGAGCGTCGCGTTGCCATTACCGCTGGCCTGGTTGATCGATGCGACGCCGCTGGCGCCGTTCAGTGCCTGGCCGCCGATCGTGGCGCTGGCGTCCATGGCGGTGTCGCTGATGCTGAGGTTGTTGGACTGCTGCTGGCGCGCATCGACGTTGATGTGGGCGTTGCGGCCGTTGGCGATGCCCATCAGGTTGGCCTGCTGATTGAGATCACCGGCGGCCATGTTGACGGTCATGGCGCCATCGGCGCCGGCCAGGGTGCGGCCGTCGATGCGGCTCTGGTTGAGATAGGACAGCATCGCGGCGTAGTCGTTGCCCTGCTGGGCATGCGCGGCCAACGGCGCGAGCATCAGGCCCGTGAGCAGTGCGGTGCGCAGGACGGTGTTCATTTGCCGGGCCCGCCCGCAGGCTGGCCGAGCGGGAACTGGGCGAGCGCGCCGCGCACCTGGTCGCCTATGCCGCGGGTCGCGTTGCCGACCGCGCCCATGGGGCCGCCGATGGTGTTGCTGAACTGGCCGCTGGACAGCATGCCGCTGTCGGTGACCTTGCCGAGCGTGCCGTTGACGGTATGCCCGGTGACGCGCTCGATGGTGGTGGCGTTGCGCGGAATGCCGGCACCGGTGTTGGAGCCCAGCGAGGCGTAATCGTCGTCGCTGAGTTCATCCATGCCGGTGGAGGTGCCGAGGGCGTGGCCGATTTCGCGGCGCGGCGAGGGGTCTGCGATGAGGGCCATGCCCGGAGGTGCGGGGCGATAGGCCGGTCGTGCGGAGACGTCACGCAGGAGGACGATTTCGCCGGGCTGGGCCTTGACGCCCTGGCGTGCGCCGGAGGCGTTGGCGGCGGCCGGCACGGCGAGTGCGGCGGCGAGCAGCCACAGGGTGATGTGTCGTGTGCGGTGTGCGGCAACGCTGTCCATGGCGACCTCCGATGACATGCGGAGGGGTGGAGCAGCATTCGTGCCAAGTTCCCAATGGCCGTGTTTCCGGGGTTTTCCTGCGGCGCGGGTTAATCGCACGCAACATTGCTGTTACAGCGGCGTTAGCGTTTGTGCGTATGAATAGGTTTGGCGATGGACGGCGTTGCGCTGAGAGTCAAGCGGGGTGCGGGTGTATCACGGGTGTTACACCGGGTGATACAGGGGGTTACGGTGCGGATTCAGGCTCGCCCCGGGTTTGCTTGTAAAGCCTCAGCCAGTCGCTTTGTCGTGAGGGCCGGCGATGCCAAGCCTCGCCAGCCCGCCAGACATCTGCCTGT
Organism: Stenotrophomonas sp. HMSC10F06; assembly: GCF_001807865.1. Classification (NCBI taxonomy): domain Bacteria; kingdom Pseudomonadati; phylum Pseudomonadota; class Gammaproteobacteria; order Lysobacterales; family Lysobacteraceae; genus Stenotrophomonas; species Stenotrophomonas sp. HMSC10F06. The sequence goes on from NZ_KV791259.1 coordinate 139,590, forward strand.
TTGGCAGGAAGAAGCGACGATGCGAAAGCAGTTGCACACAAGCAAAAAAAGACCGGCTCTCGCCGGTCTTTGGGTGCTGCGTCCGTGCCTGCATCAGGACGTTCGTTCTTCGCCTTCATCCACGCCGAGGTTGGTGGATGGGTTGTCGTAGATCTCGCGGTCGAGCAGGCCGGTTTCCTTGGCGACGATGACCGGGACCAGCATCTGGCCGGTGACGTTGGTCATGGTGCGCATCATGTCGAGGATGCGGTCGATGGCGTAGAGGTAGCCGATGGTTTCCAGCGGGAGATTGGCGGCGCTGAGGACGACGGTGGCCATCACGACGGCGGTGCCGGGGACGCCGGCGGTGCCGAAGCTGCCCAGGACCGAGGCGATCAGGACCACAATGTACTGCTCGGGGGTGAGCGGCACGCCGGTGTACTGGGCGATGAAGACGGCGCACAGGGCCGGATAGATCGCCCCGCAGCCGTCCATCTTGATGCTGGCGCCGAGGGGGACGGCGAAGGAGGCGTAGTCCTTGTTGACGCCGAGGTTGTGGGTGATCGAGCGCATCGCGGCCGGCATGGCGGCGAAGCTGGAAGAGCTGACGAAGGCGACCTGCATGCCGGGGGCGGCGCCGCGGAAGAACTTGAGCGGGTTCAGGCCGTGCATGAGCAGCAGGCTGCCGTAGACCACGACGATGTGCAGGGCGCAGGCGATGTACAGGGCGAGCACGAAGTTGCCGAGCGGCAGCAGTTTCTCAAAGCCGTAGCTGCCGACCAGGCCGGCGATCAGGCCGAAGGTGCCCAGCGGGGTGATCTCCAGCACGAAGCGGGTCACCTGGATCATGATCTCGCTCATCTGCCCGGTCAGCTTGCGTGCCTCGCTGACCTTGTCGCCGAGCTTGACCATGGCAAAGCCGAGCAGGCCGGCGAAGAAGATCACCGGGAGGATCGAGCCGCGGCCCGCGGCCAGCACGGTTTCACCGGCGCCATTGATGCGGGTGCCGATGCCGGTCAACGCGTAGAAGACGTTGGAGGGCACGACATCCATCAGCACCTTGATCACGCTGGGTACTTCGCGCGGGGTGTAGCCGTGGTCCATGCTCAGGCTGAGCGCGCCGCTGCCCGGCTGCATGAGGGTGCCAACGCCCAGGCCCACGCACACGGCCAGGGCAGCGGTGATGATGAACCACAGGAAGGTGCGCCCGCCCAAGGCTGCCACGGACTTCTGCCCGTGCAGCGAGGAAATGGCGTTGATCACGGCGAAGAACACCAGCGGCACCGCGATCATCTTGATCAGGGTGACGTAGAGATCGCCGAGCGGGCCGAACCAGGTTTCGGCCGCCGGGCCGAGCAGCCAGCCGGCCAGTGCGCCCAGCACGAAGCCGCCGAGGACCCGTTGCCAGAAGGGGATCCGCAGCCAGGCAGAGACCAGCTTCATGTGCGTTCCAGAGATGATTTGACAGCTAGGCACCTTAGCCCAAGCGGGGCCGTGGCACGAGGCGTACACGGAAAATCAGCGTGTCATCGGCGTGCCTTGCGGCGTTCTGCATAATGAACGCCCGTTTCACATGTGAGATGCATTCATCCATGTCCCGTTTCACGCCTCTGGTGGCTGCCGTCACCACCCTGCTGCTTGGCGCCTGCGCCACTACCGCTCCCTCCTCCAGCGCCTCTGCCGGCGCGGTCCAGGTCGATGTGCCGGCCATTGCCCACCCCGCCGGGGAGACCCCGCAGTGGTGGTACCGCAGCGGTGCGGCGCGCGCGGCCAGCACCGGTGCGATGGACGGCAAGGCCAAGAACGTCATCCTGTTCCTGGGTGACGGCATGAGCCTGACCACGGTGGCCGCGGCGCGCATCTTCGAGGGGCAGCGCAACGGGCATCCGGGCGAGGAGAACCTGTTGTCCTGGGAGCGCTTCCCGGCCACCGCGTTCAGCAAGACCTACAACACCGATTCGCAGACGCCGGATTCGGCCGGCACCATGACCGCGATCACCACCGGCGTGAAGACCCACATGGGCGCGATCGGCGTCAGCGCGGGCACCCGCAATGACTGCGCCGACAGCCTCGACAAGGGGCTGCTGACCTGGCTGCAGCTGGCCGACAGTGCCGGCATGGCGACCGGCGTGGTCTCCACCGCCCGCCTGACCCATGCCACCCCGGCAGCGACCTACGCGCACTCGCCGGAGCGCAACTGGGAGAACGACACCGACGTGCCGGACGAGGCCAAGGCCGCCGGCTGCCGCGATATCGCCCAGCAGCTGTTGTCGACCTCGCGCTTCGGGCGCGGCCCGCTGGTCGCCCTCGGCGGCGGCCGCGGTGAATTCACCACGGTCGAAGAACGCGATCCGGAGTACGACGACAAGGTCGGCCAGCGCCTGGACGGGCGCAGCCTGGTGACCGAATGGCAGCAGGCGCACCCGCAGGGCGCGTACGTATGGAACGCCAGGCAGCTGCAGGCGGCGGCCAATGCGCCGGCCATCCTGGGCCTGTTCGAGCCGGACCACATGCGCTACGAAGCCGAGCGCAAGGACGACCCGGCCGGTGAGCCGAGCCTGGCCGAGCTGACCAAGGCGGCGATCGCCAATCTGTCGCGCCATCAGGAAGGCTATGTGCTGATGATCGAGGGCGCGCGCATCGATCACGCCAACCACAGCGGCAACGCTTACCGGGCGCTGACCGATACGGTGGCGCTGTCCGATGCGGTGCGCGCCGCGGTCGAGGCCACCTCCGACCAGGACACGTTGATCATCGTCACCGCCGATCACTCCCACACGCTGAACTTCGTTGGTTACCCGGCCCGTGGCAACCCGATCCTGGGCAAAGTCAAGGACAAGGGGGGCGAAGACGGTGCCGGCAAGCTGGACCTGGCCCGCGATGGCCTCGGCCTGCCCTACACCACGCTGACCTACGCCAACGGCCCGGGCTACACCGGTGCCACCAACCAGCAGCCGGTCGGCCCGAAGCGCTACCCGCACAACCCGAGCAGCTTCGATCCGACCACGGGTCGGCCGGACCTGACCGCGGTGGATACCGAGCATCCCGATTACATGCAGGAAGCGCTGGTCCCGGCCAAGAGCGAATCGCATGGCGGCGAAGACGTCGGCATCTGGGCACGTGGCCCGGGCAGCAAGGCGGTCCGCGGCACGATGGAGCAGAACGCGATCTACCACATGATCGTGCAGGCCACCCCGCGCCTGCGCCAGCGCCTGTGCGAAGCCGGCACCTGCGATGCCAAGGGCGTGCCGGTCGAGCTGCCCAAGCCGACCGCGTTCGAGCGCCAAGCGGGCGACAGCAAGTAATGCATCGACTGCTTCGCAATGCAGCAAACAGGGGCCGCCTCGCGCGGCCCCTGCTGCTGGTGGCCGGTCTGTTCGCATCGCCGCTGGCCTTGGCCGCCGGCACCGACACCGGCACCGGCTGCACCGCCCTGACCCAGGAAGATGGGCTGCAGCCGCTGCCCGGTTGCCAGTGGCTCGATGGGCATCTGGAACTCGACGCGGCGTCCCTGGCGTCGCTGTCCTACGATCAGGACGGGCTGGCAGCGGTCTACGCCGGCGGTGGATTCCACTACGTCCGTGCCGATGGTCGTCAGTTGCCGGTGATCACCTTCGACAACGGCCCGGACTACGTTGTGGAGGGGTTGGTCCGTGGGCGTGTCGGGCAGCGCATCGGTTACTTCGATACCCAGTTGCGCCAAGCCTTTCCGGGCACGTTCGATTTTGGCTGGGCCTTCGATGACGGGGTGGCCCGCGTCTGCGAAGGCTGCCGTCCGGGCACGCCGGACGACCACGGCCACATCGCGATGGTTGGCGGCACCTGGTATCGCATCGATCGGCAGGGGCGCCCGGCGATGGATGCCGGCACACCGTGATTCCCGCGTGGCAACGTCGCCACGCAGCACCGATACTGCCGGTCTGCCTGAGATCGCACTTCCCATGACCTCCCTGCTGCCGCCACCGCCCTCTGTCGTCCACCCTGTGCTGGTCGGCTTCAGCGGTGGGCTCGATTCCACCGTCCTGCTGCACTGGCTGGCCACCTCGCCGGCACAGCGGACGGCCGGCCTGCGCGCCGTGCATATCCATCACGGCCTGCAGGAACAGGCTGACGCCTGGACCGTGCACTGCACGCAGCTCTGTGCGCGCTGGAACATCCCGCTGCGGGTGATCCGCGTGCAGGTGCCGCGTCACCAGGGACAAGGCCTGGAAGCCGCCGCGCGGCATGCGCGCCGTGAGGCGTTCGCTTCGCAGCTGCTGCCTGGTGAACACCTGGCCCTGGCCCATCACCGCGATGACCAGGCCGAGACCTTCCTGATGCGTGCGCTGCGCGGCTCCGGCGTGGATGGGTTGGCCTCCATGCAGGTCACCAGCGCGTTTGGCGCCGGCACCGTGTGGCGGCCCTTGCTGGAGGTTCCGCGCAGTGCGTTGCGCGCACATGCGCAGGCCGAGGGGCTGGAGTGGATCGAAGATCCCAGCAATGCCAGCGATGACGCCGATCGCAACTTCCTGCGGCTGCACGTGCTGCCGCAACTGCGCCAGCGCTGGCCGCAGGCCGATGCGGCATTCGCCCGGAGTGCCGCCTTGTGCGCGCAGTCCCAGCACCTGCTCGACAGTGCCGACCGCGACGCATTGGAACGCTGCAGCGTCGGCCCCGGTGTGATCGACTGCGCGCGGCTGCTGCGCCAGCCGCTCGAGCGCCGCGCCCGGTTGCTGCGGCACTGGGTGCGCGGCAGTGGCCTGCCGCCGCTGCCGGCAGCGGGCGTGGAGGCGGTCGAACGCGAGCTGCTCCCGGCTGCCCACCACGCCGATGCGCAGTTCGCCTGGCAGGGGGCACGCATCCGCCGCTGGCGCGGGCAACTGCACCTGCTCTCGGCCAGCCTGGCCTTGCCGGCCGACTGGAGCGTGCACTGGGATGGCCGCGCGCCGCTGGCATTGCCAGACGGTGGCGAGCTGCGCCTGCTTGGCACGGACGCCGGTTTCGATAGCCCGGTGCAGATCCGCGCACGCCGCGGCGGCGAGCGCATCCAGCTGCCCGGGCGCACGCATTCCCATGCGCTCAAAGACCTGCTGCAGCAGCAGGGCCTGCCGCCGTGGCAGCGCCGCCAGTTGCCGCTGCTGTTCGACGAGGACACATTGCTGGCCGCCGGTGACCGGGTCATCGGTGCCGCCCTGCAACCATGGCTGCTGGCCCATCACGCGCAGTTGCAGTGGACACCCGGCGCGGCCTGAATTGACCCCGCCCGGCCAGCAGCCCACACTTGGCACATGGCAAAGAAGTCCCCCAATGAAACCTCCCCGGTCGCCCACTTCGAGCAGTCGCTGGAAGAGCTGGAGCAGCTGGTGGAGAAGATGGAAACCGGCGAAATGAGCCTGGAGCAATCGCTCAGCGCCTACGAACGTGGCGTCGGCCTGTACCGCCAGTGCCAGCAGGCGCTGGAACAGGCCGAACTGCGCGTGCGCCTGCTCAGCGATCCGGCCCAGCCCGACACCGCGGTGCCATTCGACCCGCCCAGCCATGACGGTTGAGGCCACGTTCGCGCGTTGGCGCGACCGGATCGAAAGCCAGCTCGACGCCAGCCTGCCCTCCCCGTCCGATGCCCCGCGTGGACTGCACCAGGCGATGCGCTATGCGGTGCTCGGGGGCGGCAAGCGCATGCGCCCGCTGCTGGTGTATGCCGGCGGCCGGATTTTCGGCGCCGACGAGAACGCGCTGGACGCCCCGGCGATGGCGGTGGAGCTGATCCACGCGTATTCGCTGGTGCATGACGATCTGCCGGCAATGGACGATGACGCCCTGCGTCGCGGCCGCCCGACCACGCACATCGCCTTTGATGAAGCCACCGCGATCCTCGCCGGTGATGCCCTGCAGACGCGCGCGTTCGGCCTGATCGCCGATGCGCCGCTGCCCGCGTCACTGCGCGTGGCCTGCCTGCAGACGCTGGCCCACGCCTCCGGTGCCGCCGGCATGTGTGGCGGCCAGGCGCTGGATATCGACGCCACCGGTCATCAACAGCCGCTGCAGGCTCTTGAGCGCATGCACGCGCTCAAGACCGGCGCACTGATCCGCGCGGCGGTGCGCATGGGCGCGCTGTGTGGCCAGGCACCCGCCGCCGATCTGGCAACGCTGGATACGGTCGCCTCGGCGCTCGGCCTGGCGTTCCAGGTGCGCGATGACATCCTCGATGTCGAAGCCAGTTCCGAACAGCTCGGCAAGACCGCCGGCAAGGACGAGGCACAGGCCAAGTCGACCTTCCCGGCACTGCTCGGCATGGACGGGGCGAAGGCGCATCTGCGCACGCTGAGCGAGCAGATGTTCGATGGCCTGGCCGGGTATGGCGAGCCGGCAGATGCACTGCGTGCGCTGGCGAAGCTGGCGGTCGAGCGGGATCACTGAGCGACCGTGCCGGCAGCCACGCATGGCGTGGTTGCACAACGCCAGGACACAGAAAAACGCCCGGGAATCCCGGGCGTTTTTCGTTCCAGCGCTGCGGATCGATTACTTGATCAGGCGCAGGGCGAACGGATAACGGTAGGCTTCGCCGTTGTTGGCCTTGACCGCTGCGATGATGCAGAAGATCACGTTGAGCAGGCCGACGATCGGCGCCAGCAGGCCGCCGATGATGACGATGGTCAGCACGATGCAGATCAGCATCGCGATGGTGATGGTGATCTGGAAGTTCAGCGCTTCCTTGGCCTGGTCGGTGACGAAGCGCTTGCTGCTGTCGTCCTTGTTGATCAGCCAGATGATCAGCGGGCCGAGGAACCAGGTGAAGATGCCCAGCAGGTGGGCCACCAGCGCCATGGTGCGCTGATCGGCCGGTGCCGGGGCGCTCACCGGCGGCGGCGGGGTGGTGACGTTGTCGAAATCGCTCACGTGAAACTCCTTGTTCGAGGTAATGGGCATTGCACGCGGCAGGCTCCCCGCCTGCCAGGGCAGCCCCAATAGAATACGTCAATCGTTACCGGCAACGGTCATTCGTCCTACAAGGATCGAACCGGTGTGCACGTGCGAGCGGGTGTCGATGTCGGCACCCACCGCTTCGATGCTGGCGAACATCTCTTTGAGGTTGCCGGCGATGGTGATGCCGTCCACCGGGTAGCTGATCTCGCCGTTCTCCACGCGGAACCCGCCGGCGCCGCGCGAGTAATCACCGGTCACGCTGTTGACGCCCTGCCCCATCAGTTCGGTGACCAGCAGGCCATTGCCCATCTGCCGGGCGATCGAGACCAGATCGTCCGCGTTGGCGGTGACTTTGAGGTTGTGCACGCCACCGGCGTTGGCGGTGGTCGGCAGGCCCAGCTTGCGCGCCGAATAGCTGCCCAGGATGTAACGCTCCAGCACGCCATCGCGGATCAGCGCCGAATTGCGCGTGGCCACGCCATCGCCGTCGAAGGCGGCCGAACGCAGCCCGCGGCGCAGCAGCGGCAGTTCTTCAATGCCGAACCACGCCGGGAACAGCCGGGTGCCAACGCTGTCGAGCAGGAAGCTGGCGCGGCGGTACAGCGCCCCGCCGGAGACGGCGCCGAGCAGATGCCCGATCAGCGAGCGGGCCACCTCCGGCGAATACAGCACCGGCATCTGCGCGGTGGTCATCGAGCGCGGCTCCAGGCGGGCGACGGTGCGCTCGGCGGCGCGGCGGCCGATCGAGGCGGCATCCTCCAGGTCTTCCCGGGCCAGGGCGCTGCTGTACCAGCCATCGCGCTGCATGCCATCGCCCTGGCCCGCGATCAGCGCGCAGCCGATCGAGTGGTGGCTGCTGCGCTCGCGGCCGATGAAGCCGTGCGAGTTGGCATACACCGACAGGCTCTGCGCAGTCGCGGCGGAGGCACCGTCGGAATTGCTGATGCGGGTGTCGGCCTCACGGCCGGCCGCTTCGCAGGCCAGCGCCAGGTCCAGCGCCGCATCGGCGCTGAGCTCCCAGGGGTGCCAGCCGTCCAGATCCGGGAACTGGCGGGCCATGAGCGCCGCCTCGGCCAGCCCGGCGGCTTCGTCGTCCTCGGTGTGACGGGCGATCGCGCAGGCCTGGGCCACGGTCGACTCCAGGCTGCTCTCGCGCAGGTCGGCGGTGCTGGCACTGCCCTTGCGCTGGCCGAAGTAGACGGTCACGGCGATGCCGCGGTCACGGGTGGACTCGACCGTTTCGACCTCGCCCAGGCGCACGTTCACATCCAGCCCGCGCTCATCGCTGCAGCTGACCTCGGCCTGGGTGGCGCCCAGGGCCTTGGCCCGCTCCAGCAGGCGCTGGGAGATGTCGGCCAGCTGCTCCAGGCGCTGCAGGCTGTCGTCGGCCGGGGAGACTTCAGGGGAGATCACGTTCAATGCTTTATCCTGTACAGGTGAGTGCCCGGCGCGACGCCGGCACAGTTTACGGATGTGGAAATAAGACGATGCGCGGACGCGACGAAGAAACCGGTGAATTCCTTGATATCAGCCGCAGCCAGAACCGCCGGGCTGCGCTGGACGTGCTGGCCCTGGGCGAGAAGCTGGTCTCGCTGACCCCGGCCCAGCTGGCGCGCCTGCCGGTGCCCGAAGACCTGCTGCCGCACATCGCCGAGGCCAAGCGCATCACCGCTCATATCGCCCACAAGCGCCAGCTGGCGTTCCTGGCCAAGCACATGCGCCGCGAAGACGACGCCGTGCTGGATGCGATCCGCAACGCGCTGGATGCCAACAGCGAGACCTCGCGCCGTGAAGTGGCCACCATGCACCGCGTTGAAGACTGGCGCGAGCGCCTGCTCAAGGACGGCGACAAGGCGCTGGGTGCGCTGCTGGACGAGTACCCGCATGCCGACCGCCAGGAGCTGCGCACGCTGGTGCGCAACGCCCAGGCCGAGAAGGCCAAGAACAAGCCGCCGCGCGCCTACCGGGAGATCTTCCAGGTGCTGCGTACGCTGCTGCTGCCGGCCGCGCTCGGCCTGGAGGGCGTGAACGCCTCGTCCGACGATGACCTGGACGACGCGGTCGATACCGATACCGACGGCGACGAGAACGCCGAGGACTGAGCCTCGGCGCTCACGCGGCACCGCCAGCACCAGGCTGGCGGCCGCGTCGTCGGGCAGCACGAGGGCACGCATCCCGGCTCAGGCCTGGGTGCCGCCCACGGTGATGCCATCGATCAGCAGGGACGGCTGGCCCACGCCGACCGGCACGCTCTGGCCATCCTTGCCGCAGATGCCCACGCCTTCGTCCAGGGCCAGATCGTTGCCGATCATGCGCACTTTCTGCATGGTTTCCGGGCCATTGCCGATCAGGGTCGCGCCCTTCACCGGCGCGGTGATTTTTCCGTCTTCGATCAGGTAGGCCTCGGTAGCCGAGAACACGTACTTGCCGCTGGTGATGTCGACCTGGCCGCCACCGAAGTTGACCGCGTACAGGCCACGCTTGACCGAGCGGATCATCTCTTCCGGATCGTGCTGGCCGGCGCGCATGTAGGTGTTGGTCATGCGCGGCATGGTCATGTGCGCGAACGACTCACGGCGGCCGTTGCCGGTCGGCGCCACGCCCATCAGGCGCGCGTTGAGCGAGTCCTGCATGTAGCCGACCAGGATGCCGTCTTCGATCAGCGTGGTGCACTGGGTCGGGTGGCCTTCGTCATCGATGTTCAACGAGCCGCGGCGCCCGTCCAGGGTGCCGTCGTCGACGATGGTCACGCCCGGCGCGGCCACGCGCTCGCCGATCCGGCCGGCGTAGACGCTGGTGCCCTTGCGGTTGAAGTCGCCTTCCAGGCCGTGGCCGACCGCTTCGTGCAGCAGCACGCCGGGCCAGCCCGGGCCGAGCACCACGGTCATCACGCCGGCCGGGGCCGGGATCGCCTCCAGGTTCACCAGTGCCTGGCGCAGCGCCTCGCGGGCGAAGCCCTCCGGGCGCCCCTCGGCGAACAGCTCTTCATAGCTGTAGCGGCCGCCGCCGCCGCAGTAACCGGATTCGCGACGGCCGTGCTGCTCGACGATCACCTGCACGTTCAACCGCACCAGCGGGCGGATGTCGGCGGCAAGCACGCCATCGCTGCGTGCGATCAGCACCGTGTCCACACCCCCGGAGAGGCTGACCATCACCTGCTGCACGCGCGGGTCGGCGGCGCGCAGGTAGCGGTCCAGGCGTTTGAGCATCTCGACCTTGGCCTCGTTGCCCATGCCATCGATGGGGTCCAGCGCCGGGTACAGCGCGCGGCCGCTGCCACGCACCAGCGAGCGGGCCGACTGCGCCCCGCCCTCGCGGGAAATCGCGCGGGCCGACTGGGCGGCGGCCAGCAGCGCATCGCTGTGGATGTCGTCGGAATAGGCGAAACCGGTCTTTTCACCGGCGATGGCGCGCACGCCCACGCCCTGTTCGATCGAATGCGCACCGTCCTTGACGATGCCATCCTCCACGCTCCAGCTCTCGCGGCGCGCGTGCTGGAAATAGAGATCCCCGAAATCGATGCCCGGCCCCAACAGGGTACCGAACGTGCGTTCCAGACCGCCTGCATCCAGCCCGGCGGGCAGCAGCAGACGGTCGGTGGCCAGCGAAAGTGCGTTGTTGTTCATGCTCTTTGATCTATGGGCGCCGGGCGCTATCGCAACCCGGGCGCGGGAAAGGGGTCAGCGCGCCGGGGGTGCGGCCGGCGCCGGCCTGGGCGCGGTGTCGCGGTCGATCACCTCGACCTTGGGTTCGGCCCAGGGGCCGGTCACGCGGTAGGTCTTGGCGCCGATCTCGCCCAGCGGCTTGGACAGCACCGCGTTGGCCGCCGCGCCTACCGCGGCGCCCACCGGACCGCCGGCCACCGCGCCAACGACGGTCAGCAGGTTGCCCGCGCGCGGATTGACGTCGATGGTCTGGTCAAAGCGCTGCTGGCGCAGATCGGTCTGGCCGCGGATGGTGATGTTCGCCGCCGGGCCTTCGATCAGCACCTTGTCGGTGGTGGCCATGCCGTTGCCGAAGGCCACGCTGCCTTCGACCTGGTTGAAGGCGAAGCCCTTGGAGAAGAAATCGCGGAAATCGAACATCAACCGGCGCGGCAGCTGGGCCACGCTCAGCAGCCCGAGCACCCGGCCGGCGCCCGGCTCGAGCTCCAGCAGCTGGCCGTTGCGGGCATGCACGTCGAGCTGCCCCTGCAGCGCGCCCAGCTGGAAATCCGACGGCCCCCCCTGCCACCCGGCAGTCATGCTCAGCTGGCCCTGCCCGCCACGCAGCTGGCCGCCGTAATCCAGGTTCTGCATCAGCCCGCCCAGGTCCTCACTCCTGACCTGCACGTTGAACTGGCTGCGCGCAGCCGCGCCCATGCCCATCCAGCGGCCATTGACGTCGATCTCCTGCTTGGGCGCGCGGAACTGCAGCTGGTCCACGCTCAGGCCGTTGGCCATCGGGCGGGTGCGCAGCACCGCCTGGCCGAGCCTGGCCTTGCCGAACTGCAGGTCCTCGATATCCAGCGACAGCGGCGGCACCTTGGCCGGGTTGGTGTCATTGGCACTGGCCTGGACCCGTGCAGGCAACGCCACGTCCGGCGGCAGCAGGATCGGGGCGCCATCACTGGGCGCCTTGACCGGCGTGGGCAGCGATTGCCAGTGGACGCGGCTGAGCTTGCCGACGATGGTGCCGCCATCGGCATTGGGCACGCTCAGGCTGCCCGCCAGCGAGGGGCCATCCAGGCGCACATCCACGCTGTTGCCGGTCGGACGCAGCTGCAGCCGGGTCTGCTCGAACACCCCACCGGCCAGCAACAGCTGGCCGACCTGCACATCCACATGGCGCAGCGGCATCGGGTCCTTGTCATCGCCCCCCTCGGGCGAACGGGCCAGGCCGATCCATTCCAGCGCATCCAAGGAGCCGCTGCGGCCGTTGACCACCAGCCCGCTGGCGGGGGGATCCCGATCCACATGGTCACTGCCGAGCGTGACCTGTACGCCGGTCTGGTTGTCATGGGTACGGGCAGCCAGCGCCAGGCGCTGGCCGAACGCCACGTCCACGCGGCCACTGCCCATCGGAAGCTGCGCGGTCACGGCCGTGGCCAGCGGCGTGGCGGCCGGTTTGTCCAGCGGCGCGGGCAGCTCCAGCGTGGTCCCGACCAGGTCCGAATGCAGCTTGAGCACGGTCGGCGGCTCGACCTTGCTGCCGGCGGCGACCTTGGGCAGGGTCACCCCGATGGTCCAGCGCGAAGTACCCTGGATATAGGGTTTGAGCCAGTTCAATTCCGGCGCGCGGTCCAGCAGCGCACCCGCGGCCAGCGAAGCGGTCAACTCGGATTCAAAGGCCTGCTGCGGGTCGTGCACGAACTCGCCGGCGCGCAGGCTGAGCAGCCCGTCCTGGCCTTGATGCCGCACGGCAAGCTGTTCCGCATCGAAGCCGCCATGGCCGTAACGGGCCTGGCCGCGCATGTTCTCGAAGACCAGGTCGAAACGCTTCTCGGTGAGCGTCGCACCGTTGAGATCGACCGTGCCCTGCAGATGGCCGCCCCCTTCGTCGTGGTGCAGCGGCTGCAGCAGATCGAAGGTGACCGCAGCCGGTCCCTTCGCGGTCAGGTTGTCCAGGGTCTCGCCGTAGGTGGCCTGCAGCGGGCTCTGCTTGAGCATGGCCAGCAGTGCACCGGCATCGCTGCGGCTGGTCGCCTTGACGTACAGATCGGTCACGCCGAAATCCGGGATGCCGGCGTCGAAGTGGTCCACCGCCACGCCCGCCAGGTCGCCCTTGCCATGCAGTTCGAAGCCCGGACCAATGAAGGCGATGTCGGCATCGACCTTGTTCATCGCCGGCCAGTCGTGCTGGAAACGGATGCTGCCAGCGTCGATATGTCCGGTCGCTTCGAAGCGGCCATTGTTCTTGTCGAAGGGCCAGTCTTCCAGATCACCGGTCACCAGGCCCACGCCGCCGCGCACCTGCCCGGAGACCAGCGCGGCGTCCAGCCAATCGGTGGCGGCCTTGCTCATCTTGGAATGGATCCAGAAGCGTTTGGCGGCGGTCATCGGTACATCGTCGATCTTGGCCGCCAGCTCCAGCCACGGGCGCGTGCCGTTGTTCTGGAACCAGATCCCGCCGCGTACATCGGCCGCGTAATCGGTGCCCTGCACGCGCAGGGCCGGGGTGCCGATGCGCCAGCCACCGGCTTCATCACGCCAGCCGACCAGCTGCCCCGCCAGGCGCACATCGTGGCGCTCGCCGAATCCGCTCGGCCAATCGAAGTGCATGACCCGCTGCGGCTGCAGCTCCAGGATGAAGCCATCGGCGTCGCCATCGAAGCGGCCGCCCACGCCACTGAGCCCCGGCGAATGCCCGACCGCGGCAAAACGGATGTCTTCCAGGTCGCCTTCGACCGACAGCGGGCCGCCCTGTTCGCCCGCCACCCGCACGCGGGTCATCCGGACCTGCGGCGCGGCGTCATGCAGCCACTCGCGCAGGCCGGGGTCGATCCTGTCGGTCAGCGCCAGGCCGCGCAGCAGCGCGGTGGCATCGATGTTGTCGCCGGCCAGCGCGAAATGCTGCCCGCCAGCCAGCAGCAGCCCATCCAGTTGCTGGGTGCTGCCTTCCATGCCGATCCGCAGGCGCGGCGCATCGGCGCGCCAGCCGCCATGCACCCAGCGCCAGCGCGCGCGCAGCTCCAGCGTGTCCAGCGCCAGCTGCGGGTGGGTGCCGTCTGCAAGCTTCACGCCGCGGACCTGCACGTTCTGCAGGTCCGCATCCGTGGTGACCATCACCACCCGGTGATCGCGCAGATCCACCCATGCATTGAATTCACCGGTGCCCTGCTGCAGACCGATGCCGCCGAACTGCAGCAGCGAGGACCACGCACGGAAATCGGCCGGATCGGCCGACAGCCACGCCTGCCCATCGCCGCGCTTGCGCTCGAACTCCAGCACCGCTGTAAGCGGCTGGGCGGCGGGATCGGCCCAGGCACGGGCGCCCACGCGAAGGCGCTGGCCGTTGACGCGCAGGCGAAGGTCGATCCGCGGCAGCGAGGCGTTCACGCCCAGCGAGGGCGCATCGACCCGCAGCCGCCCGCCGATCACCTGCAGCTCGCCCAAGCGGCGCAGCGTTTCCAGCGGATCACCCGCAGCCGACTGCGGCAGCCCCTGCACCGACCAGCGGCCGTCATCGGCGCGCTGCAGCACCAGCGCCAGGCCACGCAGGCGCAGCTCGGTCAGCGAGTGACCCGGCAGCAGCCCGGCATACATTGACACCAGCACCTCGGCCTCGCCGATGCGCAGGCCCTGCCCTTCACCGATCCGCAGCCCTTTGAGCTGCAGCAGCGGCCCACGCCGGGTCCAGGCGGTATCCAGCGCATCGAAACGCACCGGCTGGCCGGCACGCGCGCTCAGCCATGCCGCCACCCTGTCCGGATGGCGCTCGGCCAGCGGCAGCAGCTGGCTGGCGGTGCCGACCAGCAGGGCCACGCCCACGAGCAGGACCGCCACCGCATACACGGCATGGCGGCGGATCCGGCGCAGGCGCAGGCGCAGCGGTGTGCTCATCGGAACCTGGGAACGCCGGACCGGCCGCGGTCAGAGCAGCACGACATCGAACTGCTCCTGCAGGTACTGCTCGTCCGCCTGGAAGCGGATGCTCTTGCCCAGGAACTCCTCCAGTTCGGCCACCGCCGAGGACTCCTCGTCGGTGATGCGCGCGACCACCTTCGAGGAGGCAATCACCAGCAGGCGGGCCGCATCGAACTGGCGCACCGCCCGGGTGATCTCGCGGAAGATCTCATAGGTCACCGTCTCGGCGGTCTTGATCGAACCCCGCCCGCTGCACTCCGGGCACGGCTCGGACAGCTGGCGCTCCAGGCTTTCCACGGTGCGCTTGCGCGTCATCTCGACCAGGCCCAGCGGCGAGAAATCGTAGACGGTGGTCTTGGCATGGTCGCGGGCCAGCGCCTTCTCCAGCGTGCGCAGCACCTGACGGCGATGCTCGGCGTCATCCATGTCGATGAAGTCGATGATGATGATGCCGCCCAGGTTGCGCAGCCGCAGTTGGCGCGCCACGGCCTGCGCCGCTTCAAGATTGGTGCGGAACACCGTCTCTTCGAGATTGCGCTGGCCCAGGAACGAACCGGTGTTGACGTCGATCGTGGTCATCGCCTCGGTCTGGTCGATCACCAGATAGCCACCGGACTTGAGCGGCACCTGCTTGTCCAGCGCCCGGCCGATCTCGTCCTCGACCCCGAACATGTCGAAGATCGGGCGATCGCCGCTGTACAGCTCCAGCTTCTCGGCCAGCACCGGCATGTACTTGGCCACGAATGCCTGCAACTGGTTGAAGGTCTCCTTGGAGTCGACCTTGACCTTGTCCACGTCCTTGCGGATCAGGTCGCGCACCGAGCGCAGCGGCAGGCTCAGGTCTTCATAGATCACGCTGCACGGGGCGGCATCGCGGCCACGGCGCTCGACCACGTTCCAGACCCGCGACAGGTAGGCCACGTCCTCGGCGATCGCTTCGGCCGGCTGGCCTTCGGCGTTGGTGCGCACGATATAGCCGTAACCGCCGTGCTGGGCCGACAGTTCAGTCACCAGGGTCTTCAGGCGCGCGCGCTCGGCCTCGTCTTCGATCCGGGCCGACACGCCCACCACCTTGGACTGCGGCAGCAGCACCATGTAGCGCGAGGGAATGCTGATCTGCGTGGTCAGCCGGGCCCCCTTGGTCCCGATCGGATCCTTGACCACCTGCACCACGATGTCCTGGCCGTCGCGCAGCAACTCCACGATCGGCACCGAGGACGGCGGCGGCAGGGTGGTGCCTTCGGTATCGGCGCTGGCCACCGGGGCCGGGCGGATCACGTCGTTGGCGTGCAGGAACGCGGCGCGCTCCAGCCCGACCTCCACGAACGCCGCCTGCATGCCGGGCATCACCCGCTGGACCTTGCCTTTATAAATGTTGCCGACCACGCCACGGCGCCAGCCGCGTTCGATATGCAGCTCCTGCAGCATGCCGTTTTCGATGACGGCGACGCGGGTTTCCCGCGGGGTGACATTGACCAGGATTTCTTCAGACATGGGCGACTCCCTTCAGTTCAAACGCCTGCAGCAACTGCTCGGTCTGTTGCAGGGGCAAACCCATCACACCCGAATAGCTTCCCGCCAGGTGGCGGATATATCGTTCGGCGCCGCCCTGGATCGCATAGGCGCCGGCTTTGTCCATCGGCTCGCCCGTGGCCACGTAGGCGGCGATCCGGTCCTCGTCGATCGCCGCGAACGTCACCTCCGAGACCACCAGTACGCCCTGCTCCCGGCCGGCGGCGACCAGCGCCACGGCGGTCATCACCTGGTGGGTGTGCCCGGCCAGCGCGCGCAGCATCGCGCGCGCATCGTCGGCATCGACCGGCTTGCCGAACACGCGCCCATCCAGCACCACCTCGGTGTCCGAGCCGAGCACCACCGCGTCCGGGTCATGGGCGACCAGCGCCAGCCCGGCACGCGCCTTGTCGGCGGCGACCCGCTGCACGTAATCGGCGGCCGACTCGGCGGGCGCACGGACTTCGGGCACGTGAAGATCGAGCGCCTGGAACGGTCGGTCCAGGCGCGCAAGCAGTTCGTTTCGTCGGGGGGATCGAGAGGCGAGATAAAGCATCGAGGAAGCATAACCTGAGGCTACTGTCTGAATCGCAAGCAACACCCTCCAATCGTCATCAACCCCATCAAACCTCACGACGCGTTCATCGCCCCGACACCAACCTCAACGTCTTCACAAGGAGATGTACATGCGCCGCCCGTCCCTGTCCCCGTTGCTGCTCGCCCTGTCCCTTGCCCTGGGAGCTTCGATGACCGCCCACGCCCAGTCCCAGCCCGCCATCGCCGTGCCGGCCGACGGCACCCTGCTCAACATTTCGGCCAATGCCGAGGCCAGGCGCGTGCCGGACGTGGCCACGCTGTCGGCCGGTGTCGTCACCCAGGCCGTGGACGGCAACACCGCCATGCGCCAGAACGCCGAGCAGATGACCAAGGTGCTTGCCGCGATCAAGGCCGCCGGCATTGCCGAGCGCGATGTGCAGACCAGCGGCGTCAACCTGAGCCCGCAGTACCGTTACGCCGACAACGAGGCGCCAAAGATCACCGGCTACCAGGCCAGCAATACGGTCAGCCTGAAGGTGCGCGACATCGCCAAGCTCGGCAAAGTGCTTGATGCACTGGCCGCGCAGGGCGCCAACCAGATCAACGGCCCGCAGTTCGAGATCGACCAGCCCGAGCCGGTCTACGACGAAGCCCGCCTGGCCGCACTGAAGAAGGCCCAGGCCCGCGCCGAAACATATGCCAAGTCGCTGGGCCTGCGCGTGCGCCGGATCGTGAGCATCTCCGAAAGCGGTGGCGGCAACTTCCGCCCGGTGATGATGCGTGCGGCGGCCGCGCCGATGGCGGCCGATGTCTCCACGCCGGTGTCGCCGGGCGAATCGACCGTGTCGGTCAACCTGGACGTGGTGTTCGATCTGGGCCGGTAACACGTCGCAGCAGAGCGGACCCACGTCCGCTCCTGCCTGGCATGACGGCGCCTTAGGGCGCCGTCATGCTGTCCGCGGTCATAGCCCGACTGCAGTCTGCGGCGCACCGCCATCGTCGATGGTCAGGTCGTCGAGGCCGATGGCCGGGTGTCGGTGGAATTCTCGTTGCCGCGTTGAGGCGTCCGGAGAGCACCGCGACGGGGCTCTCCCCATTCATACAACCCCCTCACGCCATCGTTCCCGAATTAAGCAATTTTTCACACTTGCGTCACCTGCCGGAAACCTAGATTGGCGCCGTTGCCACCGTTCTGGTGTCGACTTATTGACATCTAGGTTTTCCCAGTCAGGAGAGAAGCTGTGAAACACCCGACCCAACGCCGCGACGACAGCCGCCGCAATACCCTGGCCCATTCCATTTCCACGATCCTGACCAGCGGCGCGCTGCTGCTGGTAGGGGCCATGGCGTCGTCCTCCGCGTTCGCGCAGGAGCAGGCGACCAACCTTGACCGGATCACCGTCACCGGGTCGAACATCCCCCGCACGAATACCGAAACTCCCTCCCCCGTCCAGGTGGTCACCCGCCAGGAGATCGACCGTACCGGCAAGACCACGGTCGCCGAGTATCTGCAGACCCTGACCGCGGACGGGTCAGGCTCCATTCCCAAGACCTTCGGCAACGGGTTTGCCGGCGGTGGCGCCGGCATCTCGCTGCGCGGCCTGGGCGCCGGCTCCACGCTGGTGCTGTTGAACGGCCGCCGCATGGCGACCTACGGCCTGGCCGATGACGGCCAGAAAGTCTTCACCGACCTGAGCACCATTCCGCTGGATGCGGTCGAGCGCATTGAAGTCCTGAAGGACGGCGCTTCTGCGATCTACGGTTCGGACGCCATCGCCGGCGTGGTCAACATCATCCTGCGCAGCGACTTCAACGGCGCCATCCTGCGCGCCTCCTACGGCCTGTCCGGCGACAGCGACGGCGATGCCAAGAAGGCCACCCTGACCGCCGGCACCGGCGACCTGGCCACCGATGGCTGGAACGCGTTCTTCAGTCTGGACGTGGGCAAGACCGACGCGATCAAGGTCAGCGACCGCAAGAACCGCAAGTGGATCGGCACCGGTGATATCCGCCCGTGGGGCTATGGCAACAACGCCCAGTTCCTGGGTGGCGCCGCGCTCTCCGGCGGTACCCGTGGCGGTGTGGGTCCGAACGGTTCGGTGTTCGACGACCGTGCGGTGACGGATGACGACCCGGCCTTCCTCGTCGCGCTGCCGGGCTGCGCCGGTTTGACCACCATCCCCGGCCAGAACGATGTCACCGCCCAGCAGCAGGGCTGCCTGTGGGATCCGGCCCAGCTGTACCGTGACCTGACCCCGGAAGAGAAGTACGTCAACGTATTTGGTCGCGCCAGCTTCGCCTTCGGCGAGGGCGGTGAGATCTACACCGAAATCGGCTACTCCAAGAAGGAAACCACCTTCAGCAACACGCCCTCCGGCGTTTCCGGTGGCTGGGGCTATCCCGGTGGCCCGGTCAACGCCAACAGCGGCGATGGCGCCACCGTGCTCAGCCCGACCCACCCGGACAACCCGATCCCCGGCCAGGCCTCGCGCCTGCGCTACTCGGCCTGGGATGTCGGCCCGCGTGTGACCGAGAACACCAACGAGTTCAACCGCTTCCTGGTCGGCGTCAAGGGCAACTGGGGCGAGTGGAGCTACGACACGGCCTACCTGCATTCGGGCACCGACCTGGTCAACAAGCGTACCGGCTTCCTGAACTACGACGCCGTGCGTTGCGTGCTCGGCAATCCGGCCTGCCCGGCAGGCGTGTGGCGCATCGGCGACAACGCGGGGCTGAACTCGCAGGCCCTGTATGACTACATCTCGCCGGACATCAGCGCCCGCGCCAAGTCCAGCCTGGACATGTTCGACTTCACCGTGTCGCGCAGCCTGGCCGACCTCAAGGGTGGCCCGCTGGGTCTGGCGCTGGGTACCGAATGGCGCAAGACCAGCAACAGCCTGACCCCGCAGACCTTCACCGACCAGGGCCAGATCATCGGCCTGGGCTACTCGGCCTACGACGGTACGCAGAACGTGTACGCCGGCTATGTCGAGCTGTCCGCCCCGGTGCTGGAGCAGTTGGAACTGTCTGGCGCGGTCCGCTACGACAAGTATGAGAGCGGCGAAGGCAAGGCGACGCCGAAGGTCGGGATCAAGTGGACCCCGGCCGACTGGATCGCCGTCCGCGGCAGCTATGCCGAAGGCTTCCGTGCCCCCAACCCGGCCGAGAACGGCGACGGTGGCCTGGCCGCGTTCTCCAACGCTTCCGATCCCGTGCGCTGCCCCGGCGGCAACCCGGCCCCGGGCGCGAACGATGACGATTGCGGCGCACTGCCGGTCGCCATCATCACCCGCCCCAACGCCGACCTGAAGCCGGAAGAGTCCAAGAGCTACTCGGTGGGCCTGGTGCTGCAGCCGACCTCCAGCACCTCGATGACGGTCGACGCGTGGCAGATCAAGCGCACCAACGAAATCGCCCAGGGCAGTACGGCCGAAGCGATTGCCGCGGGCAATGTGCTGCGTGACAACAACCTGCTCAATGGCGTTCCGGGCACCGGCAGCATCCTGGCGGTCAATACGCAGTACATCAATGCGGCATCCACCCGCGTGCGCGGCATCGATACCGACATCCGCCAGACCTTCGACATCGGTCCGGGCCAGCTGGAAATGGACCTGCAGTGGAGCCACGTGCTCAAGTTCGAGCGCACCGATGCCGACGTGACCGTCGACTATGCCGGTACCCACGGCAACTGCGACGTCACCAACTGCATCGGCACCCCGAAGGACCGCATCAACTTCGGTACCACCTGGAAGCAGGGCCCGTGGAGCGTCAGCGGCGTGGCCAACTACATCTCCAAGATGGAGAACACCGACTTCCGCGGTCCGGACGGCTCGTATCAGTTCGCCTATGCCGACGGCACGGACGTCACCAAGATTTCCTCGTTCACCACCTTCGACCTCTCCGGTCGCTGGAACATCACCGAGGCCTTCGAACTGAATGCATCGGTGCAGAACCTGTTCGACCGCATCGCTCCGCTGGATCCGACCACCTACGGTGGCGTGAACTACAACCCGCTGCACTTCAGCGGTGCGATCGGCCGTTACTTCACCGTCGGTGCCAAGTACACCTTCGAATGAGGTAGCCGCACTTGGGGAACAAGGAGCCCGGGCAGTGCCCGGGCTTTTTGTTGCTCGGCCACGCGAGTTGCGCACATCGCAGGCAAAAAAAAGCCCCGCATCGCTGCGAGGCTTTTTTCAAATCTTGGCGCCCGAAGTTGGACTCGAACCAACGACCCCCTGATTAACAGTCAAGTGCTCTAACCGGCTGAGCTATTCGGGCGGGGTGCGCATTGTAGCCCGTTTTTCGCGAGATGTAACCCGTCTGGCGACAACTATTTCACGCACGGTGATACGGATGATTGGCCAGCATGGCCGCAGCGCGGTACAGCTGTTCGGCCACGACCAGGCGCACCAGCATGTGCGGCAGCGTCAGCGGCCCGATCGACCATTTCTCGTCGGCCATCGCCGACACCTCGGCCGAGTGGCCTTCCGGCCCGCCGATCAGGAACGCCAGGTCCCTGCCCTGCCCTCGCCAATGCTCCAGGCGCTGGGCCAGCTGCTCGGAACTGAGTTGGCGGCCCGGCACATCGAGCGCGACCACATAGGCATTCTTCGGCAGCGCGGCGATCACCCGCTTGCCTTCGTCATCGGTCGCGCGGCGCGCATCGCGACCCTTGCCGCGCAGGCCGGGCTCGATCTCGACCAGCTCGAACGGCAGCCAGTGCGAGAGCCGCTTCTGGTACTCGGCAAACCCCTGCGCGACCCAGGATGGCGCGCGCTCGCCGGTGGCGATCAACCTGGCTTTCATCGGTGTCCTCCGCAGCTACCGCAGGCGGCGCCGCAAAAGACAACGGCGCCATCGGCGCCGTTGTCGTGACCGGGCACGCTGCGATCAGCGCGCGTCGTAGTCGTCGTCCGCATCGTCGAGCAGCTCGATCGGCGGCTGGTCGCCCACGGTCCACAGGCGCTCGAGCGCGTAGAACTCACGCACGCGCGGCAGCATCACGTGGACGAT
Organism: Stenotrophomonas sp. HMSC10F06; assembly: GCF_001807865.1. NCBI lineage: Bacteria > Pseudomonadati > Pseudomonadota > Gammaproteobacteria > Lysobacterales > Lysobacteraceae > Stenotrophomonas > Stenotrophomonas sp. HMSC10F06. Next base: position 161,099 of record NZ_KV791259.1, read on the forward strand.
CACGTCGCCCAGGTCGACCAGCACCCATTCGGCTTCGCGCTCGCCTTCCACGCCCAGCGGCATCACACCCAGCTTCTTGGCGAACTTCACCACTTCATCGGCAATCGACTTGACGTGACGGCTGGAGGTGCCCGAGGCGATCACCATGTAATCGGCGACGCTGGAGCGGCCGATGACGTCGATCTCAACGAGATCCTTGGCCTTCAGTTCTTCGGTGGCCCCGCGCACGCACTCGAGCAGCTGCATGACGGAGGGCGCCGGATTGGGCAGTTGGACCTTGATGGTCTGGGGCTGGGCTTGGTTGCTCAAAGCGGGTCAACTCGATAAATGTGGGGCCGATTATACGGGGCGGCGGGGCCGCGCGTATTCACGACGGTGTTGCGCCGTACAGGCGGTGACCGAGGATGTAGTCGGCCACCGGCGCCGGCAGCAGCGCCTGCCAGGAACCGTCGGCCTGGATCTGCGCGCGTACGGCGGTGGCCGATTCCTCGCGCAACGGGGCCTGCAGACGCAGCAGGCGCCCGGCCGGGGCGGTGAACAGCGCGCGCTCGTGGCTGGCCCAGCGCCCTTCCAGGGCCTTGGCCAGGACCAGGTCGAGCGTGCCCGCCAGCGGGCTGCCCGGGCGGTCGGCCACGATGAAATGCGCCAGCTCGAACAGCGCGCCCCACTCGTGCCAGCTGGGCAGGGCCAACAGGCTGTCGGCCCCCACCAGCCAGGCGATGGGCTGGCGCGGGCCCAGTTCGGCGCGCAGCTCGCGCAGGGTATCCACGGTGTAGGACGGTACGCCGGGCTGGCGCTCGGCGCGGTCCAGCTCGTGCCGGTCCAGCAGCAGGCCCGGTTCGTCGCCGACGGCCAGGGCCAGCATGGCCAAGCGCTGCGCGGCATCGGCGCCAGGGGCAGCGCGGTGCGGCGGATCGGCGGCCGGCAGCAGGCGCACGGCCACCTGCAGCTGGTCGCGCGCGGCGCGGGCAATGGCCAGGTGGCCCAGATGAACGGGATCGAAGGTCCCGCCGTAATAGATGCGCAGCCCCATGGGCTCAGGCCCGGGCGAGCAGGCGCACGGCACGGGCTTCGGACACGGCGATCAACAGCCGCTCCAACGCCAGCCAGGCATCGCCATCGGCGCGCCCCTTGGCGATGCGGTCCACCAGCCCGGCCTCGGCCACGAAGCGCTCCCAGCGCTTGACCTCGGGATGGCGCTGCAGGGCGCGCTTGAACGGCGCCTGCCGCGACTCCCAGATGCCGCGGCTCTTCATTTCCGCGGCCAGGTTGCCACCGCGCGCCTGCACCCGCGCTAGGCCGGCGGTGGAGAGCAGCTCGCGGATCACGATCGGGGTCAGGGCCGCCACGGCTTCGCCTTCGGCACGCAGCCCGGCGATCATGCGCAGCACCGCGGCAGGCTGGCCGGAGAAGGTGGCTTCCACCAGCCGGAACACGTCATAGCGGGCGGCATCGGCCACCAGCGACTCCATCGTGTCCACGTCCAGCGTCTGGCCGTCGGCCAACAAGGCCAGCTTGTCGATTTCCTGGGCGGCGGCCAGCAGATTGCCCTCCACCCGCTCGGCCAGGCGCTGCACGGCCTGCGGATCCGCGCGCAGGCCCTTGCCACGCAGGCGGCGCTCGATCCACTCGGTGAGTTCATGCGGCTTGATCGCCCACGCCACCGAGATCACCCCGGCACGGCCCACCGCATCGGCCCACTTGGTCTGGTGGGCCTTGCTCCATTCGTTGCAGGTGATCAGCAGGATCACGTCCGGCGCCGGGTTGGCACAGAACTGGCTGATCACTTCAGCGCCTTCCTTGCCCGGCTTGCCGCTGGGCAGCCGCAGTTCCATCAGGCGCCGGGCACTGAACAGGCTGGGCGCGTTGAAGCTGGCGTCGAGCTGGTTCCAGTCGAAGTCACGGCCATCGGCATCGAACACTTCGCGTTCGTTGACACCATCGGCGCGTGCCCGCGCACGCACGGCGTCGGCCGCTTCCAGCACGCGCAGTGTTTCCGGCCCGGCGATCAGATACACCGGTGCCAGCGGCTGGCTGGCCGGTTGGCTGGCAAGCTGTTCGGGACGAAGTTCCATCCGGGCAGGCCGATCCGCGGGCGGACCGGGCTCAGTGCCCCTGCGGCACGTCGGCCGGCACCGCCGGCGTGGCCGGGGGGGTGGCCGGCGTCGTGCCGGGCTTGGCCGGGGCACGGCCGTGCTCCAGCTCGGCACGGACCACGCTGTCGATGCGGCGCATGATCGAGGCCGACATTTCACGACGCAGTTCGTCGGCGAGGATCTCGCGCTCGGTGGTGGTACCGGTGGCGTCGGTCGGCGGCGACACGTAATCGCGCGAGAGCTCGATCACCTGCTGCGGCACCAGCTCGCTGCCGTCTTCGCGGCGGAAGATGAAGATCACCGCGTAGCGCAGGCTGTATTCCTGGGCACGGCCCTGGGCATCGATCGCGATCGGCAGATCGCCCCAACGCTCGGACAGCACCTGGAGCTGTGCGGCCGGTTCGGTGCTGTCGCTGTCGGCAATCTGCGCGCCCGAGGCCTGCAGGCCACGACGCAGCAGCTTGACCAGTTCGCTGTAGGGCGCGGTGGACACCACCTGCACCGCCGCGGTATCGGCTGGCAGCATCAGCTTGTTGCGCAGATGGAAGCCGCAGCCGGCGAGGGTTGCGGTCAGGACAAGGGCAAGCAGGAATCGGGTCATGGACACAGTCTGTAGGAGCCGGGCGGTCGCGGCAACAAGCAGTGATCGTGCCGGATGCCGCGTGAACAGGACTTGATACCGGGCGGCCTGCATGGCGCGTCCGGACCCTGCCCCTGGAGATCCGTGCCACCGGGCGCGCAGGCACCCGGCGGCACGACAGCATCAGCCCTGCGCAGCGGCCACGATGTTCACGATCTTGCCCGGCACGATGATGATCTTGCGCACGGTCAGACCTTCCAGGAACTTGGCCGCGTTCGGCTCGGCCAGGCCCAGCGCTTCGATCTGATCACGCGGGGCATCGGCAGCGACCTCGATGGTGCCGCGCAGCTTGCCGTTGACCTGCACGGCCAGCGTCACCGCATCGCGCACCAGCGCGGCCGGATCGGCCTGCGGGAACGCCTGGTCTTCCAGCAGTTCCTCGGCGTGGCCCAGCACCTGCCACAGCGCATGGCTGGCATGCGGGGTGATCGGGTTGAGCAGCAGCACGGTGGCGCGCAGCGCTTCCTGGCGGACCGCACGGCCCTGCTCGCTGACGTCATCGAACTTGGCCAGCGCGTTCATCAGTTCCATCACCGCGGCGATGGCGGTGTTGAAGCTGTGGCGGCGGCCGTAGTCGTCGCCGACCTTGCCGATGGTTTCGTGGGTCTTGCGGCGCAGCGCCTTCTGCTCGGCGTTGAGCGCGGCCACGTCCAGCGCCGGGGCGGCACCGTCGGCGGCGTGCTTCTGCACCTGCGCCCACAAACGGCGCAGGAAGCGGGCCATGCCGTCCACGCCGGCTTCGTTCCACTCCAGCGACTGTTCCGGCGGCGCGGCGAACATCGAGAACAGGCGCACGGTGTCGGCACCGTACTTGCTCACCATCACCTGCGGGTCCACGCCGTTGTTCTTGGACTTGGACATCTTCTCGGTGCCACCGATCACCACCGGCTGGCCGTCGGCGATCAGGGTCGCGCCGACGATGCGGCCGCGCTCGTCGCGCTGCACATCCACGTCGGCCGGGTTGATCCAGTCCTTGGAGCCGTCCGGGTTCTGGCGGTAGTAGGTCTCGGCGATCACCATGCCCTGGCACAGCAGGTTCTGCGCCGGTTCGTTGCTGTCCACCATGCGCGCGTCACGCAGCAGTTTGTGGAAGAAACGGAAGTACATCAGGTGCAGGATCGCGTGTTCGATGCCGCCGATGTACTGGTCCACCGGCAGCCAGTAGTTGCCGCGCTTGTCCACCGCGTCGCGGGCACCCGGGGAGGTGTAGCGCGCGTAGTACCAGCTCGACTCCATGAAGGTATCGAAGGTGTCGGTCTCGCGCTCGGCCGCGCCGCCGCAGTCCGGGCAGGTGGTCTTGCGCCATTCCGGATCGGCCTTGATCGGCGAACCGGTGCCGACGAAATTGACGTTCTCCGGCAGGACCACGGGCAGCTGCTCTTCCGGCACCGGCAAGGCGCCGCACTTCGGGCAGTAGATCACCGGGATCGGGCAGCCCCAGTAGCGCTGACGGCTGACGCCCCAGTCGCGCAGGCGGTAGTTCACGCGGCGCTGGCCCTGGGCCTTGCGCTCGAAGCGCTCGGCCAGTGCTTCGAAGGCGCCCTGGAAATCCAGCCCGTCGAACTCTTCGGAGTTGACCAGTTCGGTGTCGCGGGTCTTGTCGCCATACCAGTCCTGCCAGCGCGTGGCGTCGTAAGCGCTTTCTTCCTTGCGCAGCGACTTCAACGCGATGACCTGGCGGATCGGCAGGCCGTACTTGTTGGCGAATTCGTTATCGCGCTGGTCATGGCCCGGAACGGCCATCACCGCGCCGGTGCCGTAGCCCATCAGCACGAAGTTGGCGACCCACACCGGCACCTGGGCGCCGGTGACCGGATGGATGGCGCGCAGGCCGGTATCCATCCCGCGCTTTTCCTGGGTTTCCAGTTCGGCTTCGGAGACGCCGCCCTGCTTCATCTCGGCCAGCAGCGCCGCGAGCGCCGGGTTGGATTTGGCCGCGTGCTGGGCCAGCGGATGCTCACCGGCGATGGACACGAAGGTCACGCCCATCACGGTGTCCGGACGGGTGGTGAACACGCGCAGCGGGTCCAGCGTGCTGCCGTCGGCATCGCGCACGTCGAACTGTATCTCCAGCCCTTCCGAGCGGCCGATCCAGTTGCGCTGCATGGTCTTGACCGAGTCGGGCCAACCCGGCAGTTCATCCAGGCCGTCCAGCAGTTCCTGGGCGTAATCGGTGATGCGCAGGAACCACTGCGGGATCTCGCGCTTTTCCACCAGCGCGCCGGAACGCCAGCCGCGGCCATCGATGACCTGCTCGTTGGCCAGCACGGTCTGATCGATCGGGTCCCAGTTCACCACCGCGTTGCGGCGGTAGGCCAGGCCCTTGCGCATCAGGCGGGTGAACATGCGCTGCTCGTGCACGTAGTACTCGGGCGTGCAGGTGGCGAACTCGCGCGACCAGTCGATCGCATAGCCCATGGCCTTGAACTGGCCACGCATGTGCTCGATGTTGGCGTAGGTCCACTTGGCCGGCGCGGTCTTGTTCTTGATCGCCGCATTTTCGGCCGGCAGACCGAACGCATCCCAGCCCATCGGCTGCAGCACGTTGTGGCCGGTCATCCGCTTGTAGCGGCTGATCACGTCACCGATCGTGTAATTGCGCACGTGGCCCATGTGCAGCGCACCGGACGGATACGGCAGCATCGAGAGGCAGTAGAACTTCGGCTTGTCCGAGGTCTCGGTGACCTCGAAGGCACGGGTGGCATCCCAGTACTGCTGGGCGGCGGATTCAACCTGCTGCGGATCGTAAACGTTGGGTTCGACGCTGGTCATAAAAACGCTAGTGCGGCGGCAAAGCGGCACAGGGTACCGCAGTGCGGCATAGGGCTCCAATCGAGGTGGCCCACCGCAGCGCCCAAACCCGTCATCTCATTGAATTGACTGGGGATTGGCCGAATACGTCATCGCCCTGCCCTGGCCCCGGCGCGGTGCCGGGGCGCAGCGGCAGGTGAACCGCGCTCAGGCACGGCGCGCGCCCGGGGCCAGCGGCAGCACCGCCACCAGCCAGACCAGCCACGCACCGAAGGCCACGCGCTGGGCCAGCGGTGCCGGCAGCAGGGCCTGCAGGGCGAACGCCGCCAGCAGCACGCCCAGCCCGCAGGCCAGGTGCAGCGCACCCACCGCGCGCCACGCCGGCAGCCGCAGCGCGCCGATCCCGGACATCACCGCCCCGGGCACGAAGGCCAGCACCCAGACCATCCACGCGCTGGCGTGGTATTGGCTGGCCGGGTTGTCCAGGTCGCTGGTATCCAGCGGCAGCACGCCCATCGCGGTGAAGCCGACCCCGGCCAGCATCAGCAGCTGGGCGCCAACGCGCATCGACCACGGCGCCGTGCGCGGCACCCGGAGCAGCAGGCGCAGCGCCACCAGGCTGGCCAGCAGGCCGGGCAACGCGAACCCGACGATATTGAAGGCCAGCGCATGCGGCACCCCCATCGCGCCCAGCAGCGCCACCGGGTGGCCGATCGGATCGAACAGCGGCAGCGCCGCGCCGAAACCCAGCACCGCGCCCACGAACAACACGGCGGCAGCAATGCCGAGCGCCCCTTCCCAACGTTGGATTCCCTGCATGTTGCTCACCCGGCTGCATTACAAGGCCCGTATTGTCGCCGCTTCCAGGCCGATCCGTCGGCCGGGGTTGCGTCCGGTCGCGGCCGGCACCATACACTTGCTCTCCAGTTTCCCGGTTGATTTGAAACCATGAGCGATCTGCCCCACGTTTTTGACGCCACCACCGAGACCTTCGAGACCGAGGTCCTGCAGAAGTCCCTGCAGACCCCCGTGCTGGTCGATTTCTGGGCCACCTGGTGCGGCCCCTGCAAGACCCTGGGCCCGATGCTGGAAAAGCTGGCGGGCGAATACCACGGTGCCTTCGAGCTGGCCAAGGTCGATGTCGACAAGGAACAGCAGATCGCGGCCGCGTTCCAGATCCGTTCGGTGCCCACCGTGTTCCTGGTCAAGGGCGGGCAGATCGTGGACGGCTTCCCCGGTGCGGTGCCGGAGGGTCAACTGCGCGAGTTCCTGACCCAGCATGGCGTGGTCCCGCTGGAGGCGGCCCCGGACGAGGAAGAAGCCGTCGAGGCGCCTCCGCTGGATCCGCAGGCCCAGGTCGACGTGCTGCGCGCGGCGATCGCCGCCGAGCCGGACAAGGAAGAACTCAAGCTCGACCTCGCCCTGGCCCTGCTGCAGACCGGCGCCACCGCCGAGGCCACCGCGCTGATCGATGCGCTCCCGGCCAATCTATCCACCGATGACCGCGCCGTGCGCGCCCGTGCCCGCCTGGAGTTCGCCAGTGCGCTGCAGGAGGCTCCGGCCGCGGAGGTGCTGGACGCGCGCATTGCGGCCAACAGCGACGACCTGCAGGCCCGCCACCTGCGCGGCGTGCAGCTGCTGCTGTCCGGCCAGGACGCCGCTGCGCTGGAGCAGTTCCTGGACATGCTGCGCCGGGATCGCACCTATGACGACGGGCGTCCGCGCAAACTGCTGATCGATGCCTTCAAGGTGATCGAGGATGAAGATCTGGTCGGCCAGTACCGCCGCCGCATGGCGTCGCTGCTGTTCTGATCGCCGGCGGCCAGCGCCTCTCGGGGCGCTGGCCAGTCGAACCTGCCTATCCCAACTGGCAGCTTTGATGTGTGACGTGAATCACGTTCACAAACCCTGCACGGCTCCCGGGCAATAATGCCGCCGCGGCCCACTGGAGGCTGCGATCCATCGGGGAGGATGAGGTCTGGGCCATGGCGGCCTACTTGGCTGCGCCCCGCCTTGCAGGGCCGTGAATGACCGTGAGATTGACCCGATTGCTTCGTTTCCCTTTGGCTGCCCGCCTTGTGGTGCTGGTGGCGTTGCTGCTGTCCGCCGCGCCGCTGCTGGCACAGGACTGGACCTACCGGGTGCGTCCCGGCGACACGATCTGGGACCTGAGTGCCCGCTACCTCAAGCCGTCCATTGCCTGGGAACAGCTGCAGTCGCATAACGGCATCGCCGATCCCTACCGCCTGCCCCCCGGCAGCCAGCTGCGCTTCCCGGTGGCCTGGCTGCAGGTGCAGCCCGCGCCGGCACGCGTGCTCGCCGTGCGCGGCCCGGTGCAGAGCCAGGCCGACGGCCAGCCGCGTCGCGATGTGATCGAAGGCGATCTGCTGCGGATCGGCCAGGAGCTGGTCACCGGCGAGGACGCCAGCGTCACCGTGGTGTTCGCCGATGATTCGCGTCTTCAGCTGCGCGAGCGCTCGCGCCTGCGCTTCGATCAGCTCTCGCGCTACGGGCACACCGGCATGGTCGATACCCGCCTGCGGCTGGAACAGGGCCGCGCCAGCAACCGGGTGACCCCTGCCAACGGACCGGCCTCGCGTTACATCATCGATGCACCGACCGCGACCAGCAGCGTGCGCGGCACCGTGTTCCGGGTCAGCGCCGGCCAGGACGGCCGTGGCGCGGCGACCGAAGTGCTGGAAGGCCGCGTGCAGGTCGGCAACCGCCGTGGCCAGCGCCTGGTCACCCGCGGCCAGGCCACCCGCAGCCCCTCGCTGGACACGCGCCCGGCCGGCCTGGAGGCGTTGCTGCCCGCGCCCGTGATGGCGACCGAGCCGCAGCGGCTCGTCACCCTGCCGGCGACCGTGGCCTGGCAGCCGGTCAGCGATGCTGCCGGATACCGGGTCGAGGTGGTCCGCGCCGATCAACCCGAGGTGCTGCTGTTCGGGCGTGATACCGCTGCCACAACGCTCAGCCTGCCCGACCTGCCGCCAGGCGAGCTGCGCCTGCTGGTACGGGCGGTCAGCGCGGTGCAGGTCGAAGGCCTGGACGCCAGGCAGGACTTCCTGGTGCGCGATCAGCCGGTCCCGCCGCTGACCGTGCGCCCGCTGCATGGGCAGACCCTCAACAGCGCGCGCCCCCGCTTCGAGTGGACCCGGGTGGCCGAGGCCGAGCGCACGGTGCTGCAGATCGCCCGCGATCCGCAGTTCCTCACTCTCCTGCTTGAACAGGACACCCGCGCCACCCACCTGCGTCCCATCCTGGATCTGGCCCCGGGGGACTATGTCTGGCGCGTGGCGTCGGTGGATCGCAACGGCGACCGCGGCCGCTTCGGCCAGCCGCTGCCGCTGACCATCACCGACGAGCCGGTCGACCCGGCGCTGCAACCGCCGGAAGCCGCCCAGGGCCAGCTGACCCTGCGCTGGCAGGCGGGCGAACCGGGCCAGCGCTATCGCGTGCAGCTGGACCGCCGCGGCGATTTCAGTGCGCCGCTGCTGGATCGCGAACTGGACCAGCCGGAGGTGTCGATCAAGCGCCCCTGGCGCGGCACCCTGCATGTGCGCGTGCAGTACATCGACGACGACGGTTACGCGGGGCCGTTCTCGCCGGCACAGCAGATCGCCCTGCCGTGCCGCACCTGCTACGCCACCGGGGGCAGTGCGCTGCTGTTGTGGCTGCTGCTGTGACGCCGCTGCATCTGCCTTGGCCCCACCGCCTCCTGCTGGCCGCGCTGGTCGGTGCGCTGGCGGTCGCGGCCAGTCACTGGCAATGGTTCTGGAAGCAGGACGAGGCGGTCTACGACGCCTACGTCGGCGGGGGGGAGTACACCCCCGACGCCCGCCTGCTGATCGTGGCGATCGACGACAACAGCCTGCAGCAGCTGGGCCAGTGGCCGTGGCCGCGCGGCACCCACGCGCGCCTGCTGGACCGGCTCACCGACGCCCGCGCCGAGCGCGTGGTGCTGGACCTGATGCTGTCCGAGCCGGACCGGCAGGACAGCGCCCAGGATGCCGAGCTGGCCGCGGCGATCCGCCGCAACGGGCACGTGGTACTGCCGGTACTGGCGGCCCCGGCCAGTGGCCCGCGCATGGCCGAGGAACTGCTGCCGATCCCGCTGATCGCCGCCAACGCGGCCAGCCTGGGGCACAGCGATATCGAAGTCGACGGCGACGGCGTCGCCCGTGGCCTGTACCTCACCGCCGGGATCGGCTCACCGCACTGGCCGGCACTGGGGCTGGCGCTGGCCGACACGCGCGGCCCGCTGCCGGGCCTGCATGACCCCCAGCCCGATCTGGCCTCGCCCTATCAATGGCGGCGCGACCACTATGTGCGCGTGCGCTACGCCGGCCCGCCCGAGCGCTTCCCGCAGGTTTCCTATGCCGACGTGCTCAACGGCGAGGTTGATACGGCCCTGCTGCGCGGGCGCCGGGTGCTGGTCGGAACGACCGCCAGCGGGATCGCGCCGCGCCTGCTGACGCCCACCACCCGCGAGCGCTGGATGAGTGGCAGCGAGTACCAGGCCAACGTCGCTTCGATGCTGCTGGCCGACAAGGTCATCAACCCGCTGCCGTCGGCATGGCAGAGCGCCCTCACCGGGGTGCTGGTCGCGCTGTGCTGCCTGTTGTTGACGCTGCCGCGGGCATGGCTCACCGGCGTGCTCGCCCTCCCGCTGACGCTGCTGCTCAGCTTCGTGCTGCTGCGTGCGGGCAACCTGTGGTTCGCACCGGCTGCGGCCCTGACCGGCATGCTGGCCGTGCTGCTGGCCTGGACGCTGTGGCGGGTCAGCGCCTGGCGTCGCCAGGCCAACAGCGATGCGCTCACCGGGCTGGGCAACCGGCTGCGCTTCGAGCAGACCCTGCAGGCCGAGCACGATGCCGGCTGCCGCAGCGGACGGCCGCTGAGCCTGGTGTTGATCGACGTGGATCACTTCAAGCGCCACAACGACGATTTTGGTCACCAGGCCGGTGACACCGTGCTGCGCCGGATCGCGCAGGAGATCCGGGCGCACGCGCGCCGGCCGCGCGACATGGCCGCGCGCTTTGGCGGCGACGAGTTCGCGCTGATCCTGCCCGACACCACGCCGGATGGCGCAGTGCAGGTGGTGCAGGACCTGGTCGCACGGGCGCAGGCGCTGGAAATTCCCGCCGGCCGCGGTGCCACCACGCATATCACCCTGAGCGCCGGCGTGTTCACCCGGGTGCCGACACCGGGCACCGAACCGCGTCACTTCTTCGAAGGAGCCGATGCGGCGCTGTACCAGGCCAAGGCGGCCGGGCGGAACGGCTATGCGGCCGATGACGGCGGCCCGGGCTGAGCCCACCGCCAAGCACCATACGCAAGCGAATGGTAGACTCCGGCCACCTCCCCAGCGTGACGTGACCCGAATGAAGGCCGCTGTCTTCCGCCACGGCATCAACCTGTGGCCGCCGTTCCTGTTCACCGGCATCCACGTGACCGATGTCAGCCCGGACTACCGCCATGTGCGCGTCGAGCTGCGCATGCGCCCGTGGAACCGCAACTACGTCGGCACCCACTTCGGTGGCAGCCTGTTCGCGATGACCGATCCGTTCTGGATGCTCACCGTGATGCAGAACCTGGGGCGCGATTACTACGTCTGGGACCGCGCCGGCGAGATCGAATTCCTCAAGCCGGGCCGCGGCACGGTGGCGGCCGAGTTCCGTCTGGACGAGCCACTGCTGGACCAGTTGCGCGCAGCCACCGCCGACGGCGGGAAATACCTGCACTGGTTCAGCAATGACATCGTCGATGCCCAGGGCGAGGTCATCGCGCGCGTGCGCAAGCAGGTCTACCTGCGCCTCAAGCCCGGGGCGCGCCAGCGCGCGGGGTGAACGACAGCGCGCTGCTATGCTCGCGCGCCGGCTCCACCCCACGGACGACCATGCGCCTGCCGCTTCTGATCACCCTGCTGCTCACCGCCCTGCCCGCCGTTGGCCAGGAACTGCGGATCCCGCCGGTCGACTACCCGGTGCTGCCGGCCAGTGCCACCTCCGCGGCCGGCTTCGTGCCCGCCGGCTGGCGTATCGAGCAGCAGTTGAGCGGCGACCTCAACGGTGACAGGCGCGATGACCTGGTACTGGTGCTGCGCCAGCAGGACCCGCGCAACATCGTCGAACACGATGGCTTCGGGATCAGCCCGCTGGACAGCAATCCGCGCCTGCTTGCCATCGCCTGGGCCACGCAGGACGGCTACGCGCTCGCCGCGCAGAACCACACGCTGATCACCCGCCATGAGGCGCCGAACCTGTCCGACGTATTCGAGGACGGCGCGGGCGTCTCGATCGTGCGCGGCACCCTGCGCACCACCCTGTTCTTCTTTTCCAACGCCGGCAGCTGGTCCACCGGCTCGGCCAGCTTCACCTTCCGCTGGCAGGATGGCGCCTTCGCGCTGATCGGCTACGACCGCAGTTCGTTGATGCGCAATTCCGGGCAGACCGAAGACCTGAGCATCAATTACTCGACCCGCCGGGTGCGCCACGCCGAGGGCAGCACCGACGCCGACCGCGAAACGGTGCGTTGGGAAACGCTTACCTCACCGCGCCGCTGGACCCTGGAGACGGTGGGCGACGGCAGCAGCTTCGAACCGCTGGCGGACGCCGAGGGGGGCTGAACCGCCGCCGCACCGCGCGCGGTTCAATGTGCCGGCGCCTGCATCGGCACCTGCAGGGTCAGCCCGCCCTCGTCCCTCACCACGCGCCGGTCCACCTGCAGCCACAGGCCATCGTCGCTGAGCACCGGGGTGCGGGTGGGCGAACGCAGCGCCTCCGGCAACCTCTCAAGTGCCACGGATGCCTCGCCAGGCTGCTGGCGCAGCCAGCGCTGTGCCGCCACCAGGCGCAGCATCGCGGCGGCGTCCTGCGGGCGGCCCGCGTACTGCTGCATGTCCGGCCCGGGAAGATTGGCCAGGCTGCAGCCCAGCGGATTGGCGATGCACGCAAAGCGATCCTGCGCCGGCCCGGGAATCGGGGCGGGCGCATCGCGCGCGGCCACCAGCTCGGCACTGGCAGCGCACGCCCACGCGTAGCGCGGCGCCATGCGCGCCTGGGTACGCGGCACATCCAGCAGCAGGCGATTGCCTTTGGGGTCTCCGCTGGCCAGGCGCAACCCCGCCCCGGCCAGCGCGAACTCACCGCGCATCGCCATGCACAGGCTCTGCTCGCCAGACGTCATGGGCGTCAGTGCGGCCTCACAGGCCGCAGGCAGCGTCGCATCGGCGGGCAGTTCGACCAGGATGTCGGCCAGCAGCCGCGCGTTGGTCTCCACCACCGCCGCGCCGATCATGCTGGTGATCAGCGTATCGCCCTGCCCCGTCATCCGGCGCCCACTGAGGATGTCCGCACAGGCACCAGCGAGTGCGGCACCACTGTCACCACGCACGTGGGCAAGCGCATGCGCCGATACCGGGTCGAGCATCGGGTGGAAGACCGGCAGCGGCACCATCGGGTCGGTATCGAACGGCATGAACGGGGAGACGAAGTGCCCATGGCCGGCAATCGCGGCCACGCGCTTGTGAAGCGCATCATGACCGGCATGCGCGGCGGCGAAACGCTCCGGGTCGGCGCGCACCGCCGCAAGACAGCCCATGCCCCGTCGGCCACACCGCGCCAGCGCGGGCAGCGGCGTAGCGGGGTAGCGTCCTTCCGCGCTGGAGTCCACCGGCCGCTGGCCGGGCGTGCCGGTGCGCCAACGCTCCACATCCTGCGCCAGCACCGCTTCGCGTGCGTTGGCATCCAGTCCGTCGTAGCGCAGGGTCCACAACGCGGAGAAGCCGTTCCCGCCGTTCGTGGGCACGGGCGCCTGCAGCAGCCGCATCGCCTCGCGCTGCTCAACCAGCAGCGGCCAGAACCGCGAGGCCGCCCAGACCACCGCGACCGCCACCATCAGGCTTAGGATCGAGATGCCCACCCATTTCAGTCCATTCTTCAACACAGCATTCTCCCCAGCGCCCGCGTCCTGCGGGGACGGGCAGCGTAAACCGGGCATCGCCCCCGCTACAATGCGCGGATGTCGCCCGAAGCCCCCCAACTCGTTCCGCGTCCCTCCCTGCAGCGCCTGTTCCTGACCGGTCTGCTGACCCTGCTGCCGATCTGGCTGACCTGGGTGGTGGTCAAATTCGTGTTCGTGCTGCTTTCGGGCATTTCCAGCCCGCTGGTGGTGCCGTTATCCGAGCAGATCGCTGCCTCCTTCCCGCATTACCTGGGCTGGATCAAGGTCGAGTGGATGCAGGACATCATCGCCCTGGCCGCCACGTTGCTGGTGATCCTCTCGGTGGGTGTGCTCAGCCGCCGCGTGATCGGCCAGCGCCTGCTGCGCTGGTTCGGCGCGGTGATCAAACGCATCCCGTTGGCCAGCATCATCTATGACAGCGCCAAGAAACTGCTGGACATGCTGCAGACCGAACCGGGCAGCACCCAGCGCGTGGTGCTGATCGATTTCCCGCACCGGGACATGAAGTCGGTCGGGCTGGTCACGCGGGTGATGAAGGAAGAAGGCAGTGGGCGCGAGCTGGCGGCAGTGTACGTGCCGACCACCCCCAATCCGACCTCGGGCTATCTGGAAATCGTGCCGGTCGAGCTGCTGACCCCGACCGACTGGACCGTGGACCAGGCGATGAGCTTCATCATTTCCGGCGGTGCGGTCGCGCCGGAAACCATGCCGTTCACCCGCGCCGGCGATCGTTGAGCGTGGCGGCAGCCTGGCGCTGCCGCAGCTGACCGCGCGCCGTACATGACAAAGCTGACCGGGGGCCGATGCTGGCCGTACGCAGGCGAATCGGGCAAGCTCCCTCGTCTGTGCGTTTACGGAAACAGCCGATGCCCCACCCCGCCCGCGCCCTGGCGCTTGCCATCGCCGTACTGATGGCCTTCAGTGCCGCCGCTCCGGCCGAAGCCGCCAAGAAAAAGGCCACCCGGCCCGCCGCGGCCCAGTCCCGGCCCGCCGCCAAGCCCAAGGCCAAGCCGCGTGCACGCCCGGCCGCCGCCCCTGCCCGCCAGCCGCTGGTACGCCAGCAGAGCAAGGCCGCGCAGCTGGACCGGATCTACGATGAGTACTGGGATGCCTCGATGCGGCTCAACCCGCTGCAGGCCACCTTCCAGGGCGACAGCCGCCACAACGATCAACTCCCCAACATCCTCTCGGCCGCGTACCGCCAGCAGTCGCATGATTTCACCGTGGAATGGCTGGGCAAGGTCGAGAAGATCGGCCCGGATGGCCTGACCGGCCAGGACCTGCTGAGCTATGAAATCTTCGTGCGCGATGCGCGCATGTCGCTGGCGGCCGAACAGTTCCCGGGCTGGATGCTGCCGGTGAGCCAGTACTACAACCTCGGCAGCATCATGGCCATTCTCGGCTCCGGCTCCGGCGCCCAGCCGTTCAACACGGTGCAGGATTACGACGGCTGGTCGCGCCGTTCGCTGGGCATCCCAGCACTGTTCGAACAGGCCATCGCCAACATGCGCCAAGGCATGGCTGCCGGCGTGGTGCAGCCGCGCGACCTGATGGAAAAAGTGCTGCCGCAGCTGGATGCGGTGATCAAGCCCACCGCCGAGGAAAGCATCTTCTGGGCGCCGGTGCGCAATCTGCCCGAGGATTTCCCCGAGGCTGACAAAGTGCGCATCACGGCCGAGTACAAGCGCATGATCGAGTTGCGCATCATGCCGTCCTACCGCGCCCTGCGCGGCTACATCGCCACCGAGTACCTGCCCGCCGCGCGCAGCACCGATGGTTTGGCCGGCCTGCCCGGCGGCAAGGCCTGGTATGCGCAGACCATCGTGCAGAGCACGGCCTCCACGCTGACGCCCGAGCAGATCCACGCACTGGCCGAACAGCGCGTGGCCTCGCTGCAGGCACAGATCGCCACGATCATGAAAGACAACCGGATCCGCGGCTCGCAGCAGAAGCTGCTGCGCACGATGCGCACCGACCGCGATTTCCAGTACGCCAACGCCGATGCACTGATCAACCGCTACAAGCAGCTGCAGAGCCAGGTCAATGCGCGCCTGCCGACCCTGCTCGGCACGCTGCCCAAGGCGCCGATGGAGATCCGCGCGGTGGAGCCCGAGCGTGCCGCCACCGCCGGCGCGGTGAGCTACCAGCAGCCGCTGCCGGACGGCATGCGCCCAGGCGTGCTGTACATCAACACCGGCGATCTGCCGAGCCGCCGCCGCTGGGCCGCACCGATGCAGTTCCTGCACGAAGGCATTCCCGGCCACCACGTGGAGTTGGGCCTGCAGCAGGAGCTGGACAAGCTGCCGCGCTTCCGTCGCCTGGGCGGCGATATCGCCTTCGTGGAAGGCTGGGGCCTGTACGCCGAGTCGCTGGGTGAGCAGTTGGGCGTCTATCAGGATCCGTACGAACGCATCGGCTATCTCCAGGCCGCATTGACCCGCGCCGCACGCATGGCCGCCGACACCGGCGTGCACGCGCAGGGCTGGAGCAAGCGCCAGGCCGTGGACTACCTGGTCAAGACCGCGGACATGAGTGCCAGCGATGCCAATGCCGAAGTCGAGCGCTTCATGGCCCTGCCCGGGCAGACCCTCGCCAACGGCCTGGGCGAGCTGAAGATGATGGAGCTGCGCGACAAGGCCAAGGCGGCACTGGGGCCGCGTTTCGATGCACGTCGCTTCCATGAGGAAGTGCTGCGCGATGGTTCGATGCCGCTGGATATCCTGGATGCCAAGATCGCCCGCTGGATCGCCAGCCAGAACGGTGCGGCAACGCCCGCGCCCTGACCGCAGAAGGAACCGGACATGCACATCGTGCGGCATCTACGTGGGTGGATCGGCGCGATGTGCATCGCCGGCAGCGGGTCAGTGATGGCCGCGCCGGCGCTGACACCGCCGGATCCGGGCATCGATGCCCTGATGCAGCGCTACGACGGCCAGGTGCCGGGCGCGGCGGTGCTGGTCCTGCATGATGGCAAACCGGTGTTCCGGCGCGGCTACGGGCTGGCGGTTCTGGAAGATCGCACCGCCGTGACCGCACAGACCAACTTCCGGCTGGCCTCGGTCAGCAAGCAGTTCACCGCCGCGGCGATCCTGCTGCTGGCCGAGGACGGCGCGCTGACCCTGGATGATCCGCTGAAGCGCTGGTTGCCCTCGTTGCCGGCCGCCGCCGATGCGATCACCCTGCGCCAGCTGCTCAGCCACACCAGCGGCCTGCTCGACTACGAAGACCTGATGGCCGCCGACGCGACCGCGCAGGTGCATGACCAGGATGTGCTGCATCTGCTGGAGGCTCAGGACCGGACGTACTTCACACCCGGCACGGCCTACCGCTACAGCAACAGCGGCTACGCGCTGCTGGCGCTGGTGGTCGGCAAGGCCTCCGGCAGCGATTTCGCGACCTTCCTGCGCCAGCGGATTTTCCTGCCGCTGGGCATGCGCGACAGCGTGGCCCATCAGGACGGGGTGGACGATATCGCCCGTCGCGCCTATGGCTACAGCGAGGTCGACGGGCGCTGGCAGCGCACCGACCAGAGCGTGACGAGCGCGGTGCTCGGGGATGGCGGCATCTATTCCTCGGTGGACGATCTGGCCCGGTGGGATGCCGCGCTGTATGACCAGCGGCTGCTGAAAGCGACATCGCTGACGCAGATGTTCTCCCCTGCCACGCCCACCGCCGAACCGGACGTGCCGTTCTACAGCTTCGGTTGGCGCCTCAACGGCGGCGCACACTGGCACAGCGGCGAGAGCATCGGTTTCCGCAACGTGATCCTGCGCTACCCGGCGCAGCGCCTCACCGTGATCGTGCTCAGCAACCGCAACGCACCCGAACCCTATCCGCTGGCGCTGCAGATCGCCCGGCGCTGGCTGGACACCCTGCAATGAACGCTTCGGACACCTCGCCGCTGACCGGCATCCACCACGTGGCCCTGATCGCCTCGGATTACGCCCGCTCGAAGGATTTCTATACCCGCGTGCTCGGTTTGCGGGTGATCGCCGAGAACTACCGAGCGGCGCGCGATTCCTGGAAGCTCGACCTGGCCCTGCCCGACGGCAGCCAGCTGGAGCTGTTCTCGTTCCCGGGGGCGCCGCCGCGCCCCAGCCGCCCCGAGGCCCAGGGCCTGCGCCACCTGGCCTTCCGCGTGCACCTGCTGGAGCCCATGATCGAACGCCTGGCCGCGGCCGGGGTGGCCTGCGAGCCGATCCGGGTGGACGCGTACACCGGGCGCCGGTTCACCTTCTTCGCCGATCCCGACGACCTGCCGCTGGAGCTGTACGAGATCCCGGCCGACGCCGGCTGAACCGTGCGCCGGGCACGTTCCGTACCGGAGCGAATGGGTATACAGTCGGCTCTGTACCGGCCGTCTGCGCCGGCGTTCACGGACATCCCTGGGAGGGGAACATGCGCAAGACCTTCAAGACCCTGTTGCTGGCGCTGCCGCTGATGATGGCTGCGATGTCGGCCAGCGCCGCCGACGGCGCCGTCGGCCGCTGGAAGACCATCGATGACAAGACCGGCAAGGTGAAGTCGATCGTGGAGATCACCCAGGCTACCAACGGCACCCTGACCGGCAAGGTCGTGGACATCCTGCACTCGGACAAGGGCCCCAACCCGGTCTGCGATGGCTGCGAGGGCGCCAACAAGAACAAGCCGGTCAAGGGCATGACCATCCTGTGGAACCTCAAGGCCGATGGCGCCAACGCCTGGTCCGGCGGCACCATCCTGGACCCGGGCAACGGCAAGACCTACAAGTCCAAGATGAAGCTGCAGACCGGTGGCGCCAAGCTGGACGTGTCCGGCTGCGTGGCCTTCATCTGCCGCGCCCAGACCTGGGTGCGCGAGTAAGCCCCGCGCAGGTTCCAGCCCCGGTGACCCGGCTTCGGCCGGGTTACTGCGTTTTGGCATGCGATAATCCCCGGTTCCCCTGGCAACAGCGCTCACCATGACCCGCACCGCTCTCGTCACCACCGCCCTGCCCTACGCCAACGGCCCGCTGCACCTGGGCCACCTGGTCGGCTACATCCAGGCTGACATCTGGGTGCGCGCGCGTCGAATGAGCGGCGGCAAGACCTGGTTCGTCTGCGCCGATGACACCCATGGCACCCCGATCATGCTCGCGGCCGAAAAGGCCGGCGTGACCCCTGAAGCCTTCATCGCCAGCATCCAGGCCAGCCATGAGCGCGATTTCGCCGCGTTCGGCGTCGCGTTCGATCATTACGACTCGACCAACTCGGCGGCCAACAAGGCGCTGACCGAAGCCTTCTACCTCAAGCTCGAGGCCGAAGGCCACATCGCGCGCCGCTCCGTGGCCCAGTTCTACGACCCGGCCAAGGGCATGTTCCTGCCGGACCGCTACATCAAGGGCATCTGCCCGAACTGTGGCACCCCGGACCAGTACGGCGACAACTGCGAAGTCTGCGGCGCCACCTACAGCCCGACCGACCTGAAAGACCCGAAATCGGTGATCTCCGGCGCGACGCCGGAAATCCGCGATTCGGAGCATTTCTTCTTCGAGGTCGGCCGCTTCGAAAGCTTCCTGCGCGAGTGGCTGGCCGGCGACGTCGCCCTGCCGGGCGTGAAGGCCAAGCTGGGTGAGTGGCTCAATGCCGACGGTGGCCTGCGCGCGTGGGACATCTCGCGCGATGCGCCGTACTTCGGCTTCCAGATTCCCGGCCATCCGGGCAAGTACTTCTATGTCTGGCTGGATGCGCCGATCGGCTATCTGTCCAGCTTCCAGACGCTGTGCGCGAAGACCGGCGAAGACTTCGAGGCGCACCTGCGCGCGGGCACCAGCACCGAGCTGCACCACTTCATCGGCAAGGACATCGTGAATTTCCACGGCCTGTTCTGGCCGGCGGTGCTGCACGGCACCGGCCACCGCGCCCCGACCCGCCTGCACGTCAACGGCTACCTGACCGTGGATGGCGCGAAGATGTCCAAGTCGCGCGGGACCTTCGTGATGGCGCGCACCTTCCTGGATGCCGGGCTGGAACCGGAAGCGCTGCGCTATTACTTCGCGGCCAAGTCCTCCGGCGGCGTGGACGATCTCGACCTGAACCTGGGCGACTTCATCGCGCGCGTCAACGCGGACCTGGTCGGCAAGTTCGTCAACCTGGCCAGCCGCTGCGCGGGCTTCATCAGCAAGCGCTTCGAGGGCCGCCTGGCCGCTGCGCTGCCCGATGCCGCCCAGTACGACCGCTTCGTCGCCGCGCTGGCGCCGATCCGCGAGGCGTACGAGCGCAACGATCCGGCCAGTGCACTGCGCCAGACCATGGCGTTGGCCGATGAAGCCAACCGCTACATCGACGATGAAAAGCCGTGGGTGATCGCCAAGCAGGACGGCGCCGATGCGCAGCTGCAGTCGGTCTGCACCCAGGGCCTGAACCTGTTCCGCGTGCTGGTTACCGCGCTCAAGCCGGTGCTGCCGGCCACCGCCGCGCAGGCCGAGGCCTTCCTGGCGGCGCCGGTGCAGACCTGGACCGACATCGCCACCCCGCTGACCGCGCACACCATCGCGGTGTACGAGCCCCTGTTCACCCGTATCGACCCGAAAAAAATCGACGCCATGACCGACGCTTCCAAGGACACCCTGCAGGCCGCCACCCCGGCCCCCGCCGCCCCGGCCAAGCCGGCCAAGCCGGCCAAGCCCGCTGCCGCACCGGCACCGGCGGTGGCCACCGATGGCGAGGCCGCGCCGGCCTACATCGGCATCGACGACTTCGCCAAGCTGGATCTGCGTATCGGCAAGGTGCTGGTCTGCGAGTTCGTGGAGGGCTCGGACAAGCTGCTGCGCTTCGAACTCGACGCCGGTGACCTGGGCAAGCGCCAGATCTTCTCCGGCATCCGCGCCAGCTACGGCGAGCCGGAGCAGCTGGTCGGCCGCAGCGTGGTGTTCATCGCCAACCTGGCCCCGCGCAAGATGCGCTTCGGCCTGAGCGAAGGCATGATCCTGTCGGCCGGTTTCGACGGCGGCGCACTCGCCCTGCTGGACGCCGACAGCGCCGCGCTGCCGGGCATGCCGGTCCGCTGACCGCGACGGCAGGGCGGTCACCCGGTCGCCCTGCCACGCTTTTCTGCCTGGAGGTGTGGGTTGGAACTGGCGCTGTTCGATTTCGACCACACGGTCACCACCTGCGATACCTACGGGCGTTTCCTGCGCCGTGTGGCCACCCCCGAACAGCTCGCGCAGGCCTGGTGGAAAGTGGGCCCGTGGCTGCTGGCCTATCGCCTGAAGCTGATCTCGGCCGAACGGCTCCGCCGCCGCGTCACCCGCCTGACCTTCACCGATCGCCATCTGGAGGACATCACCGCGCAGGCCGCTGGCTACGCGCGTGACGTGCTGCCAGGCGTGATGCGCCCTGAGATGCTCGAGCAGATCCAGTGGCACCTCAAGCAGCAGCACACGGTGGTGATCGTGTCCGGCTCGCTGGACCTGTACCTGCGCCCGTGGTGCGAGGCGATGGGGCTGGAGCTGATCTGCAACCGGCTGGAGAGCCGCGACGGGCGCCTCACCGGGCGCTATGCCCAGGGCGACTGTGCTCCGCACAAGGTGGCGCAGATCCGCCGTCGCTTCGACCTTCCGCGCTATCTGCGCATCCATGCCTACGGCGACAGCAGCGAGGACCGCCCGATGCTCGCCCTCGCCCACGAACGCTGGTACCGCGGCAAACCCATGAAGCCGCGCCGGACGGCGCCGGCCAGTGCCCCACCCGCCCGGGACAGCCGGGCCTGATGCCCCACCGCGCAGCCACCGCCACGCCATGAGTCTTCCCATCGACACCCTCACCGAACGCCTTGACCGGCTGTTGCCACAGACCCAATGCGGGCAATGCGGCTACGACGGCTGCCGCCCGTATGCCGAGGCGATGGCACGCGGCGAGGCGGGCGTCGATCATTGTCCGCCAGGCGGCGATGCCGGCGCACGCGCGTTGGCGGATGTGCTGGGGGTGATCGCGCTGCCGTTCGACCGCTCGCGCGGCGAACACAAGGCACCGCAGGTCGCGGTGGTGATCGAAGCGGACTGCATCGGCTGCACCAAGTGCATCCAGGCGTGTCCGGTCGATGCGATCGTCGGCGGTGCCAAGTACATGCACACCGTCATCGCCGATCTGTGCACCGGCTGCGAACTGTGCATCCCGCCGTGCCCAGTGGACTGCATCGCACTGGTCAGCGTAACGCGGTAGGGCCGGCCGCGGCCCTGCTCGCGACAGCGGCGACAGCGGGGCGCATGGCAATGCGTCGATCTCCATGGCGCCCCTGCTTCACGGCGCGGTTACGGCAAGGCCGCCGTCACCACGATCTCCACTTTCCAGCTCGGGTCGGCCAGCTTGGCTTCCACGGTCGCGCGCGCCGGGGTCATGCCTGCCACCACCCACTCATCCCACGCGGCATTCATGCCGGCGAAATCGCCGATGTCGGCCAGGAAGATTTCCGCGCGCAGGATGTGCTGCTTGTCACTGGCCACCAGTGCCAGCAGCTTGTCGATCTCTTCCAGCACCTGACGGGTCTGGCCGGTGATGTCCTGGCTGGTGTCTTCGGGGATCTGCCCGGACAGATACGCGACCTTGTTGTGGACGGTCATTTCGGACATGCGCGGACCTACGTCGAAACGTTCCAACATGGCGTTTGCTCCTCTGGATGAAACCGCATTGTCACCGATGCAGCGTGCGCCTGCCGGGGCCGGTGCGCAAAGCAGCCACAGCACGCACAGCGCCGCCGCTTGGCAAGCGTCGGCATCAGGCGCACGATTTGCCGGACCCGGCAGGCACGCCCGCCGTTGACTCTTTCATCGCCCATCCCGGAGCACGCTGTACCGATGACCGACACCGCCCCTGCTCCCACGCCGGCCCGCGCCCCCTGGCGTCGCGCCGCAACCGTCGTCATCCCGCTGGTGATCCTGGCCCTGGCCCTGCGCGGGCTGGCCAACGAATTCGACGAACACGGTTACCGCGCGATCCGCGAGGCGTTCCGTCATCTCGGCGCCGGCCAGATCGCATTGACCGTGCTGCTCGGCCTGGCCAGCTACGCCTGCCTGATCGGCTTCGATGCGATCGGCCTGCGCCGCAGCGGCAAACGCCTTCATCCAGCGCGGGTCGGCATCACCGCCTTCCTCGCCCATACGCTGGGGCAGACGCTGGGCTTTGCCGCGCTCACCGGCGGTGCGGTGCGCCTGCGTGGCTATGGTCGCGCGGGGCTGACGCTCGGCGAGATCGGCCAGGTGGTGTTGATGAGCACGCTGGGCTTCATGTTCGGCGCCTGGCTGCTGCTGGCGCTGGCCTTCGTGCTTGAGCCCGGCGCGGCCGCGCTGGCGTTGCCGATCCCGGTGCAGGCGGTGCGTGTGATCGGCGTCCTTGGCCTGCTGGCCTATGCCGGCACGGTGCTGCTGGTGGGGCGCGAGGGCCGCAGTTTCCGGATCCGCGGGCATGCGTTGTGGCTGCCGGATCGCCGCACGATGCTCGGCGTCACGGCACTGAGCGTGGTCGAACTGGTGCTGGCCAGCGCGGCCTTCTATGTGCTGCTGCCGATGGATACGCCGACCGGGCTGCCCGGTTTCGTCGGTCTGTACCTGGTCGCGGTGCTGGCCGGCCTGATCTCCAGCGTGCCGGCCGGCCTGGGCGTATTCGAGTGGAGCCTGTTGAAGCTGTTGCCACAGGTAGCCCCCGCTGCGGTGCTGGCGGCGGCATTGATCTACCGCGTGACCTACTACGTGCTGCCGCTGCTGCTGGCCACGGTGCTGGCGGTGGCGCCCGCGCTGCGTCGCCCGCTGCGCGCCGGTGCCGGTGCGACCCGGGTTGGCTGGACCGCCCTGCGCCCGTGGCTGCCGCAGATCATCGCGCTGGCGGTGTTCAGCGTCGGCGCCGCGCTGGTGATCGACGGCACCCTGCCGACCCCTCGTCGGCACCTGATCACCGCGTCGCTGCCCATCCTGGAAACCTCGCATCTGCTGGGCAGTCTGGCCGGTGTCGCGCTGCTGTTGATCGGTCAGGGCCTGCAGCGGCGCAGCCATGCCGCGTGGATGCTGGCACTCGGCATCTGCGTGCTGTCCCCGCTGCCGATCTGGCTGCGCGGCGGGCAGGTATTGATCGCGCTGTCGGCGCTGCTCGTGGCTGCCGCGCTGTGGGCCTCGCGCCGCGAGTTCTATCGCCAGGGCGCGCTGCTGGATGAGGCCTGGTCGTGGCCGTGGATCCGCAACCTCGGGCTGGTGCTGGTGGCGGTGATCTGGCTGCTGTTCTTCGTCTACAGCCACGTCGAATACCAGAACGAGCTGTGGTGGCAGTTCGCGCTGCAGGGCAACGCGCCGCGTGCATTGCGGGCGCTGTTGCTGGTGGCGATCGCGCTGACCATCTTCGGCCTGGCCCGGTTGCTGCACAGCACGCGCAGCCCGCTGCCGGCCGCCGATGCCGCCACGCTGGGCGCACTCGCCCCGATCCTCGCCGCCGCCGAGGACACCCAGGCCTGCCTGGTACTCACCGCGGACAAGGCCGTGCTGCGCGACGAGGCGCAGCGCGGCTTCGTGATGATGCAGCGCTACGGCGGCTCGCTGATCGCGATGGGCGATCCGGTCGGCCCGCCGGAGGTGGTGCGTGCGCTGATCTGGCGCTTCCGCGAGGAAGCCGACCGGCTCGGCCTGCGCCCGGTGTTCTACCAGGTGGGCGAAGCGCATTGGCAGACCTACCTCGATCTCGGCCTGACCCTGGTCAAACTCGGCGAAGAGGCGATGGTCCCGCTGCAGGACTTCACCCTGGAAGGCCGCGATCGCGCCGATCTGCGCCAGGCCTGGAACCGCGGAAAGCGCGGCGGGTTGAGCTTCCGCGTCGCGCCCCCCGAGGAAGTACCGGCCCTGCTGCCGGCCCTGTCGGTGGTCTCCCAGCAATGGCTGGACGACAAGGCCGGTGATGAAAAGGGCTTCTCCCTGGGCAGCTTCGACCCGGCCTACCTGTCCCGCTTCCCGGTGGCGCTGGTCGAGGCCGAGGGCCGCATCGTGGCCTTCGCCAATCTATGGCAGGCGCCGGCCGGCAATGAACTGTCGGTCGACCTGATGCGGCACGTCGACGATGCGCCCAAAGGCACCATGGATTTCCTGTTCATCGAACTGTTCCTGTGGGGCCGCGCGCAGGGCTTCCACCGCTTCTCGCTGGGCATGGCGCCGCTGTCCGGGCTCGCCCAGCATCGCCTGGCCGGGCGCTGGAACCGTTTCGCCAACGTGGTCGCGCGGCACGGTGAACGCTTCTACGGCTTCAGCGGCCTGCGCCGCTTCAAATCGAAGTTCGCCCCGGTCTGGCGCGCCCGCTACCTGGCCGCGCCCGGCGGCGTGCACCTGCCCGCCGCCCTGCTCGATGCGACCCGGCTGATCTCTCTGGATCCACGTCGGCACGATTGAGGCCGCACCGGGACTGCCGGCGCTCAGCGCGCCGGCAGGTGCTGCACGATGGTATCGGCGAGGCGATCGTAGTCACCTTTGAAATGATGATCGCCGGGCAGCTTGATGATCTGCGCGTTGCCCGCTGCAGGCAGCGACGGACACAGTGCATCGCGATCCTCTTCGCCATACACGCACAGTGTTTTGCCGGCGGGCAGCCGGGCCACTTCCGGCGCGATCGGCAGGCCGTCGCCACCGCCGCCGAGCCAGTTGCTGACATGGAACTCATAATCGGCGTTCTTGCCGACCGACAGCAGCGCGATCATCGAGACCGCCTCCCGCGTTGCCGGTGACAGCTGGTTGATCGCCGCAGGCAACACGTCGGCGCCCTGCGAGAAACCGACCAACACCACGTTGCGGCGCTGCCACTGCCGGCTGTAGTGAGTGGCGATGCGCTCCAGGTCGCGGGCGAACCCTTCCGGCGTGCGCGCGGTCCAGAAGTAACGCAGTGAATCCACGCCGACCACCGGCACGCCGGCCTCGCTCAGCGACGCGGCCACTTCCTTGTCCAGCCCCGCCCAGCCACCATCGCCCGAGACAAAAATGGCGAAGGTGTCACCGGCTTTGGTGGTCGGCACATCGACCACCGGCAGGCCGTTGAGGTCATCCGGTGGCGGCGCCAGGCTGACGCCCTTCTGGGCGCCGATCACCTTGGCCGCCGCCAACAGCCCGGGCAATGCGTCGCCCTGCGCGGTGCGCTCGAACTGGCGCCCCATGCCGACCTTGCGCACGAACGCGGCTGACTCTCCCGCCGGGCAATGCACATCGCCGGCCGCGTTCAACCACGGGAAATTCAGCTCGGTCGGCTGCAGGCGGCCATGGCTGCTGCCGGCCCCGCAGACCTTGCGCTCGCGCACGCCGGACGGGCAGAACCCCGTGGTGATCAGCCCGGCGAACACCTGGGTGTCGGCCTGGGCGGCCACCGCGTAGGCCAGCGCCGCCCCCTCACCATCGCCGCCGATCAGCGGCAGGTGGTAGCCGGGCACGTGCAGATAAGCCTGGAACCAGCGCGAGAAATTCTCGACGTCGCCCGCACCGAACGCGCAGTCACCGCTGTTCTCGCGGGCCAGCACCTGGCGCAGGTGCGCGACATCGACCTGCGCGACCAGCGCGCCCTCGGAACGCAGTGCGTCGATCCGCTGCTGGCTGTCGGCGCGGCCGGCCGCGCCGTCGAACCACACCACCACCCGTTGCGGGTGGCCGTCGGGCAGATGGACCGGCACGTTCTCGAAACGACCATGGCTGAGCTGCTGCGGTGGCGCGGCCAGCGCCGCCCCCGTCATCCCTGCCATCACCAGTCCCAGCATCACCCCCAAACCGGCTCGCCGCATCGTCGCGCATCCCATGGATAGAGTGCCAACGATACGCCCCTGCCCGGCCAAGGGCATGTACAGACCGTGGCCGGACGCTCAGCGCGGCTCACGGCGCGCCTGGCGCCACAGCTGCCAGGCCACCGACACCAGCCACACCACCACCACTGCAATCACCAGCTTCTGCCCAGCGCCGCGCGGTGGGCCGCGCCACAGCACGTGCAGCCACAGCAGCACGAAGCACAGCCAGGCCCACCACCAGGCCGGCCCGGCCCACGTGCGCCAGCGCGGATCGGCGCGCAGGTACCAGCTCTGCAGCAGCATCGCCACGCTCACGCACAGGAACGCGGTATTGGCCGACAGCCCGTGCACCAGCGGCGCCAGCAGCGGCGCGCGCTCGGGCAGCCAGCTGTCGCCGATCGCCACCCCCATCAGGCCCAGCGCGGCGACCCAGAACAGCAGCGGCGCCGCCGCACTGCGGCGCGGCGAACGACTGTTGGCATGCAGCGAGACCGCCAGCAGCATGATCGCCAGCGCCAGCACGCAATAGGCGGTGCGCAGGGCCAGCCCCCAGGGGCCATGCAGGTACAGGCTCAGGGTGGCCTGCACCCAGTCCAGATCATCGCGTGCCCATTGCGTCCACAGCGCGGTGGCGACGAACAGCGCCAGCGCCACCAGGGTCGCCATGGCGACGCGTCCATGATGCTGGGCGGGCCAGCGGGAGGGGCGTGGCAGCGGCAGCGACATCGCGGCTCCTGGGGTCAGTCGGTGGCCTCGGGGTGGCGCTGTTTCCATGCAGCCAGGGCAGCGCGGTAACGCTGCAGCTCATCGCTGTACAGATCCAGCACGCACAGCGGGCAGCCGCTGCCGCAGCACTCGTTGGGGCCGGGTTCTTCCGGCGGCTGCGGACGCGGATCGGAGGCTGGAACGGACACAGGCATGGCCACACAGGGAGTAAAAAAACAGCGCACACAGTGTAACGGGCATGCTTCGCGCCGGGGCTTCAGCGCCCGACCCGCCGGCGCAGGTTGTCGCGCGCGGCCGCATCCAGCCGCTGGTGGAAGAAGTCGCTCAGGAAGATCCGCGGCTGCCCCAGCACCTGCTTGAGAAAGCGCCGCCGGTTGAGCCGGAACACAAAGCCCGGCACGTGTCCGGCGTATTCCTCGGCGATACCGCGGTCGTAGGCGTCGAACACTGCCGCCGGCGCCCCGAGAATGGCCATGTCGCAATCCAGGAACAGCGCCGCTTCGGGGTCGACATCGCCGGGCGCGAGCTTGCTGTGGCGGGCGGTCAGTTCGATCAGCTCGACCACCCGGCCCGCATCGATCCCGGCCGCCGGCAACCAGCGCGCGATCGCCTCGCGCGCCAGCGCCGCCGAACGGGCTTCGTTGTCGCCCCGTCCCGCCTCGTAGATGGCGTCGTGGTACAGCGCGGCCAACTGCACCTCGCGCGGCCGGGTCCAGCCCGGGCCGGCCTCGGCGACGGTGCTGCAGTGCTGCAGGACGGCCTGCACGTGCGACCAGTTGTGGTACGCCCGCGGCGGCAGGGCGTAGGCGGTTTCCAGCTCGGCACGCTGCCCGGCAGGCAGGGGAATCGGTTCGAAGCGCATGCACCATGATTGGCCGTCGCCGCGACGCTGGCAAGCCGGGCGGTGGTTTTTTGACCACCTTCCCAGAACCGTTGCCGTGCAGGCGGTGCGCGCGGTTATCCACACGTTTGTCGACCGCTGGTCCACATCCTCTGTGGATGGCGCGGACAGCCGATGAACGGCATGCCGGGGCCCATCAACGCGCCTAGACTGGACCCGACGGACCCCAGCGCCCTGCGAGGTGACGGCGATGACCACGTGCAGATTCCTGCTGATGATGTGCATGGCCCTGGCCGCCGCACCGGCCTGGGCAGCCGACCCCGCGCCCGCCGTGAGCACCGCCGGGCCAAGCGCGACCGCCGCCCCGCCCACGCCCGCGCAGATCCTGGAGGTGCCCGCGCCGCTGCTGGCGCTGCTGCACGAACGGGTCATCGATCCCGGCTACTCGCGCGAGCGCCGCCTGCAGCGGCTGGTGGAAATGATCTTCGACGCACAGGGGCTGCACCTGGCCTACGACCCGGAGGCGACCTACACGATCACCGAAACCTGGCAGACGCGGCGTGCCAACTGCCTGTCCTTTACGCTGCTGTTCGTCACCCTGGCCAACCTGGCCGGCATCGACGCGCATGTCCAGGAAGTGGCGCAGGTGGTGAGCTGGTACCAGGCTTCCGGGGTGATCTACAGCGTGGGCCACGTCAACGCGGGCATCGTGCTGGACGGGCGCAGCGGCACCGTCGATCTGGACCACAACGTGCTCTACGACCACCTCGGCCCGCAGCGCATCAACCGGCAGCGCACGCTGGCCCATTTCTACAACAACCGCGGCGCGGACCACATGACCGCCGGCGATATCGATACGGCCCGCGCCTACTTCAGCGCAGCCCTCGGCATGGCACCGGACTTCGTGGCGGCCTGGAACAACCTCGGCGTCCTCGATGCACGCATCGGCAACCTGGACCAGGCCCGCAGGGACTATGAAACCGCGCTGCGCCTGCAGCCGCGGCATGGCGCCAGCCTGAGCAACGCCAGCGCCCTGTACCGCCGCATGGGCGACACCCGCCAGGCGGGGCTGCTGGCGAGCCGGCTGGCGCGTGTGCAGCGCAGCGATCCGTTCGCCCAGTACATGTTCGGCGCCCAGGCCGAGCAGCGCCGGGACTATGCAGCAGCCGTGCGTTTCTACCGCCGGGCGGTGCATCTGTACGAGACGGCGCATCCGTTCCACTTCGCGCTGGCCCGGAGCTATTTCCTGGCCGGCGATGCTCGCCGGGCCTCGATCGAAATGCAGCGCGCGCGGGACCTGGCCGGGGAGAGCGGCGATGCGCTCAGGTCCCGCTACCAGGCCAAGCTGGACAGCCTGCAGCGTTGGCGCCAGCGCGGCACCAACGCCAACTGAGCCGGCTCAGGCCTTCTTGAGGAAGCAGGTCTTCAGGACCAGGCCCTTGATCTTTTCCGAGTTGCCCTCGATGTGCTCGGCGTCGTCCTCGACCAGGCGGATGTTGCGGATCACCGTGCCCTGTTTGAGCGGGATCGAGGAGCCCTTGACCTTCAGGTCCTTGATCACGGTGACCGTGTCACCGGCGGCCAGCACGTTGCCGTTGCTGTCGCGTACCACCAGGGCCTCGCCGCCGCCGTCACCGGCCGCCCACTCGTGGCCGCAGTCCGCGCAGATGAACAGCGCGCCATCGGCATAGGTGTTTTCCAGGGTGCACTGCGGGCAGGCGGGAATGGCGGACATCGACAGCTCTTCGGTAACGAAACGGCCGCCATTGTAACCGCCCGTTACCCCCTGCCCTTGCGTCGGCGGTCCCGTTGCCGCAAAGTGCGCGCCCCCTGATCACCGGCCCGGCCCACCGCATGAAACTCGGCATCGACTTTGGCACCAGCAACTCCGCCGCCGCCGTGGTGATCGACGGCAAGGTGGTGCCGATCCAGTTCGGCCAGGCCGAACAGTTCCGCACCACGGTGTATTTCCCCGAGGTGATGCGCGACCCGAACGACTTCGAACTGACCCCGGCGCTGGAGCACGATCTGGCCCGGCTGGTCGACGCGGCCGCGCGCGATGCCCGCGCCGCCGGCCAGGAACGCGCGCCTGATGCACTGCGCCGGGAGGCCCTGCGCGTGGTGCGCCGGCAGTGGATGGAAGAGCAGATGCGGGCCCCGCTCAGCTCCACCACCCTGCTGCAGAACGCCGTCTACGGCGATGACGCGCTGGAGGCCTACTTCGAAGAGAACGAAGGCAACCTGGTGCAGAGCCCGAAATCGATGCTCGGCTACAACCTGCACCCGCGCGCGCGCCAGACCATCGCCGGCATCGCCACGCACATCCTCGAGCACATCCGCCTGACCGCCTCGCGCCAGCTGGACACCCCGATCCGCACCGCCACGCTGGGCCGTCCGGTCCAGTTCCGCAGTTCCATCGGCGAAGCCGGCAACGCCCAGGCGCTGGAGATCCTGCACGGCGCGGCGATCGCCGCCGGCTTTGACAGCATCGATTTCCTCGAAGAGCCCGCGGCCGCGGCCATGCATTACCACGCCGAAAGCCCGCAGGAACACGACGCGGTGGTGGTGGACATCGGCGGTGGTACCACCGATATCGCCCATGCCCGGGTGGGCGGTGGCCAGGCCCCGACCATCCACCGTGCCTGGGGTATCGCCCGCGGCGGTACCGATATCGACCTGGCGCTGAGCCTGGGCGGCTACATGCCGCTGTTCGGCCGCGGTATCACCCGCGTGCCCGCGCATCACTACGTGGAAGCGGCGATGGTGCAGGACATGACCCGCCAGCGCGATTTCCGCCAGCACACCTACCGCGATGTGGACGCGCCGTTCGGCCCGCGCCTGACTGCCCTGCAGGACACCGGCAACACGGCGCGCCTGTACCGCGAGGTCGAACGCTGCAAGATCGCCCTGAGCAGTGTGTCCAGTCACGACAGCGCGCTTGGGTTCATCGAACGCGGCCTGCAGGTGCAGATTGATGCCTCGCGCCTGGAAACCGCCGCCGGCGGCTATCTGGGCGAACTGACCGCCCTGCTCGAGCAGGTCCGCAGCGATATCGGCCACGACCCGGCAGCGGTGTTCCTGACCGGGGGCATGTCGCGCGCCGGCTACCTGCAGCAGGCCGTCGCCAATGCCTTCCCGGGCTCGACCCTGGTCCGCGGCAATCCGTCCTTCGGTGTGGTCCACGGGCTGGCGCTGGCCGCCGCCAACTGACCCTGTTTTTTGCACCAGGCCTTGTCGCACAAGGCCTGAAGAGGCGTGAACGGCCTTATTAACAAAACGTTACGCCGGAAGCGCTATCATCTTTCGGCTTCAAAGCGCAATGCGCTTGACGCAACAAGCACCATCTTCCGGGCCTCCCAGGCCACCGTCCTCTTCGATGCTGCCACCGTCCGGATTCGTCCGCGGTGCCGGGATCGCTCATCGCTGTGATCCGGCTCGTTCACAGCCTGCTGCACCCCGAGCCGCCAAGAGATCTTCAGATTGGGCGAACGCCTGGCTGCACTCCTTACATCGTCCGTGCCCGACCCCATCGACTGCCGTCGTTGCGATGCGGTGTGTTGTCGGCTCACCGTCACCGTCATGCCTGACGACAACGTGCCCGGCTACCTGCTGGACACCGATGCGCGTGGCGGCACGGTGATGGCACGCAACGAAGAAGGCTGGTGCGCCGCGATCGACCCGTATCACCTGCGCTGCACGATCTACTCGCAGCGACCCGCGATCTGCCGCCAGTTCGACATGGGCGGCGATGATTGCCGCCTCGTGCGGCAGGACTACCGTCGACAACAGCAGGATCTGTCGACGTTTTCTTCCACGCTTCATCCATAGCAGGAGCATCCATGGCTCGTACGCCAAAGACCTCCCCCAAGGCAAGCAACACCGTTCGCGTCGACCGCAAGCAAGGGTCCAACTCCGCCGTCAGCAGCCAGAGCATCGCTGCGGATCTGGCTGCCTTCCGTAAAGGTGGCGGCAAGATCGAAGTGCTGGGCAATACCCTGGCGCTGAAAAAAGCCGGCTGACGTTGCTGCCGACCGCACCGGCATCGGCCGGTGCGGTGGCCGCACTCAGCGGCCCAGGCTGACCCGCACGCTCCCGGAATGGGAGTTGATCGAAATATCCCCATCGCCCGAGCCCAGACGCGCATCCAGGCTGCTGCCCGGACCATAGCGCGGCTTCTCCACCTGCCCGGCATCGGACTGGATACCCCCACTGAACGTCTTGACGTTCAGCTGCGCCGAGACATTCACCGGCAGCTTCAGCGCGACCGATCCGCTGACCGTCTGCATCGTCACCTTGCCGCCCGGCGCCATGCCGGTCGCGCTCACGTCCAGGCTGCCCGAGACGGTTTCCACCGCCAGCCGCTGGATCCGCCCGGCAGTAACGTTGACCCGGCCGGAGACCGATTCGGCCGCCACCTCGCCCGAGGCACCGCCGCCCGCCAGCAACTGGCCACTGACCGTGCGCGCGTCCAGCCGCGGGGTCTGCACCTGCGAGCGGATGCCGCCACTGACCGTGTTCAAGGTGGTTTCTCCGCTGCGCCCGGCCGCGGTGATGCTGCCGCTGACACTGTTGGCCTGCAGGCGACGCACGTCGATGTCGGCCACGTCGATGTCGGCGCTGACGGTGCCCAGCTGCACTTCCACCGCGCGCGGAACGCGCAGCTCCAGCGTGGCCCCACCGTTGCTGCGGCCGCGCGGATACTCCACTTCCCAGCGCACGCGGTTGCTGCTCCTGTCCTGCTTGAGGGTGAGCCCGTCGGCCATCGAACCGGTCAGTGCCACGTCGTTGCGATCCCAGCCACGCACGGTGACCTTGCCGGCGATGTTGCTGATTTCCACGCGCCCGCCGGCGCCCAGTGGATGGCGCTCATTGACGCTGGTGGCGGCCTGGGCGACCAGCGGCAGGCACAGCGCCAGGGCCGCGATCAGGGACAGAGGACTACGCATGGGGATCTCCTTCAGGTGGGCAGGCCGGCGGAGAACACCGCCTGCTGGGTGAGTTGCAGGCGCAGCGCGTAGGTGCGCTGCAGTTGCCCGAGCAGATAGCCCGAGCGGGGGTTTTCAGCGATGGCGGCGCGGATGTTGACCGCACTGGCATCGAGTTCGTGCAGGGCCGGGCGCCACTCCTCGGTGACACCGTCACTGGGCAAGGCGGCGATGGCCTGCTGGTATTCACCGGCCATGGCGTCGGCCTGGCGCTGCAGCAACGAGGGTGCCGGCGTATGCGGGACCGGCGTCGGCACCACCATCAGCAGCGCCAGCGCGGCGGCCAGGCCGAGCCCGATGCGCAGCGGCCAGCGCTCCCGCCGGCGGCGTGTCGACAGCGTTGCCACGGCGGCCGCCGGGGTCGGGGCCGGGGTCTGCGCCGGCAACTGTGCGGCAATGCCCTGCCACACCCGTGCCGGCGGGAGACGCTCGGCCGGCAGGGCGCGCAGCCGTGCGCTCAGTGCGTTGTCATCGGAATCATGGGGGCTCATGCGGTTTCTCCTAGGCGCGCGCGCAGCAGGCCACGCGCACGGTGCAACTGTGCTTTGGAACTGCCGACCGCCATCTGCAGCTGGTCGGCGATTTCCTGGTGTTTCCAGCCTTCTATGTCGTGCAGGACCAGCACTGCCCGGGCACGGGGCGGCAGTGTTTCCAGCGCGCGCTCCAGGTCCATGGAGGTACCGGCGCAGCGGTCCTGGGCCGGCAGCGTCGCCAGCGACTCCCAGCCCTCCTCGCCGGCATCGCGCGCATCGCCGGTGGCGTTGGCGCGCAGTTCCATCAGTGCCGCGTTCACGCCCAGGCGGTGCAGCCAGGTGCCCAGGCTGCTTTCGAAGCGGAACCCCGGCAGGGCGCGCCATGCCTGCAGGAAGGCCTCCTGCAGCGCATCCTCGGCACGGGCCGCGTGGCCGCCGCACAGCCGCCACAGTACGGCGTACACGCGCGGCGAATGCCGCCGGTAGATGCGCTCGTACGCGGTGACGTCACCGGCCGCCGCGGCACGCACCAGGGCGTGGTCATCGGCGGCGTCGGCCTCGGTCTGGGCGCTGGAAGGGGACATGGTCGTGTCGAGCATATCCGTTGGATGCGGGGGGCACGGAAAAGGTTTAAGCCGCCGCTGGATTTCTTTTTCTGCGCGGCCTTTAAACCTTTCCGGTGGCAGCGGCATCCAATCCCATGTCACTACCGGCGCTCGCCAAGGAGTATCCCCATGTCTTCCAGTTGCCTGGCCGTGCTGCTCTCGCTGGCCACCAGCTGCACGCTGCCGTGGAGCCCGCTGCAGATACAGCTGTCGTTGGCGCCCGCAGCACCCGATGTGTGTGTGCAATACGCGCAGAACGCGCCGCTGTGCGCCTCGGCGATGATTGCTGCATTGGATGTGTACGGCAGGCCGCTGCAGTAAGCCGATACCACGATGCGGTGACGCGCATCGGCATTACCATGGTGGGATCGGCACTATCGCTGCAAAGGAATTCCGCCCCCATGAAAGACCATCTGCCCGCCTGGACCCACGAATGGCTGCACTACGGGGTCCCTGCCCTGCAGATCCTGGTGACGCTGCTGGTGGCCTGGCTGCTGCGGCTGGTCGCCCGGCGCCTGATCCGCCGGGTCGGCGACCACTACACACTGCCGCCGGAAATGATCATGGGCGCGCGCCGGGTGTTCACCTTCGTGGTGTATTTCACCGTACTGCTGATCGTGCTCAACATCGTGGGCGTTTCGGCGACGGTACTGTGGACGGCGTTCACCGGCTTCGCTGCGGTGGGCGCGGTGGCGTTCTTCGCCGCCTGGAGCGTGTTGTCCAACATTTTCTGCACGCTGCTGATCTTCACCACGCGCCCGTTCCGCCTGCACGATTACATCGAGCTGCTGGAAAACGGCGAGAAGCCCGGGCTCAAGGGCCGGGTGATCGACATCAACCTGATCTACACCACGCTGCAGGAAACCGGCAGCGGCCACGAAGGCACGGTGCTGCAGATGCCCAACAACATGTTCTTCCAGCGCACCGTGCGCCGCTGGCGGGATCCGTCGCAGGCACCGGGCGGAATCCAGGGGGACGGTTGAGGGCGCGTGCCACGCCGGTTGTAGATACCGACCGCTGGTCGGTATGGGTTATTGCGTGCCGACCAACGGTCGGCACCTACCGAAGCTGGCTGTCCTTGCTGCCGCGGCGGTTGTAGCCGCTGCCTTCGTGCTGGGCGGCGTCTTCTTCTTCCTGGCAGCGCACGCACAGGCGCACACCGGGCACGGCCTTGCGCCGCGCCTCGGGAATGGGTGCCTCGCAGTGTTCGCAGTGGGTCAGCCCGGGGCCGTCGCGCAGCTGTGCGCGGGCCCGCTGGATGGCGTCATCGACGGTGGCGTCGATCTGATCCTGGACGGCGCCGTCGCCTGCCCAACCTGTCGCCATGATGTGTCTCCCATGCCGGTGTCAGGGCACCAGCATAGACCCGGCCCGACGCGGCCAGCCGACGTGGGGCTGAACGCGCACGGCGCCGGGTGAACGCTTCAGGCAGCGCTTACCAGACCAGGTCGTCGGGCACCTGGAACTGGGCGTAGTACGCATCATCCTCGGCGTTGCCGGTGCTCGGCTCGCTGCCGGCGGGCTGGCTGTTGTCGAGCACGATCACGCTCGCATCGCGCTCACGGACCTTCTCGGCCGCCGCGCGGGGCAGCAGTTCGAAGCCCTCGCCGTGGCGGGCGATCACCAGGCTGCCCGAGGCCAGTTGCCGGCGCAGCACGTTGTTGACCAGCAGGGTGCGGATCACGGTGCCGTCGTTGAAGCGGTATTCGCTCTCGCCCTCACGCTTGACCTTGTGCGCCTCGATGATCTGGCGGACCTGGGCCTGCAGCTCCTGCGCGTGCGCCCTGGCCTTGCGCTCGGCTTCCAGCGCGCGATCACGCTCGGCTTTTTCCGCACGCAGGCGCTCGGCCTCGCGCTGGCTTTCGCTGGGCGCGACCGGGGCCTTGCCGTGGCGGGCTTTCACCTGTTCACGGGCGGCCTGGGAGACCTGGGATTTCTTGACCAGCCCAGCCTTGAGCAGCTGCTCCTGGAGGGGATTTGCCTTCGCCATACGCCTAGCATCTGTTGTTGCGGGATTCCGGGGGCCATCATACTGGTCTGCCCGCCCCGCCCCAACCGCCCGCATGACCGCCCTGAAGTACCTCGCCGGCTATCCCGACGCCCTGCAGCAGCAGGTGCGCGAGCTGATCGCGGGCGACCGGCTGGGGCCGTGGCTGGAGCGCCGCTATGCGCAGCTGCACACCGTGCGCAACGACCGCCAGCTCTACGACTACACCCAGGGCCTGAAAGAGCGCTATCTGCGCCAGTCCGCGCCGTTGTCCAAGGTGATCTACGACAGCAGGCTGCAGGTGCTCAAGCATGCCCTGGGCACCCACACCACCGTCTCACGGGTACAGGGCAGCAAGCTCAAGGCCAGCCGGGAGATCCGCATCGCCACGGTGTTCCGCGAGGCGCCGGCGCCGTTCCTGAAGATGATCGTGGTGCACGAGCTGGCCCACCTGAAGGAATCGGACCACAACAAGGCGTTCTACCAGCTGTGTACCCACATGGAAGCGGATTACCACCAGCTGGAGTTCGATCTGCGCCTGTACCTGACCCACCTGGAACGCACCGCGGCCTGAGCCACGGCCGCCGTCATCGCGCAGCGCCGGGCCCCAGCCAGTACACTCCCCGCCCGCTTCCCGTTTTATGTTGCCTGCCCCATGACCGACCCGATCCGACTCGACAAACGCCTGACCAGCCTGATCGGCTGCTCCCGTGGCGACGCCCAGCGCTATATCGAGGGCGGCTGGGTGACCGTCAACGGCCAGGTGGTCGAGCAGCCGCAGACCCTGGTCACCGACGAAGTGATCGTGCTGCGCGAGAACGCCGAGGCAACCCGCACCGAGACCGTGAGCATGCTGCTGCACAAGCCGGCCGGCATGCGTTCGGACGAACTGTGTGCGCTGGTGACACCGGAAAGCCGCAGTGAGCTCGACGCCACCGGGGTGACCCTGCTGCAGCGGCATTTCCACGCCCTGCAACTGGTGATGCCGCTGTCCGATGACGAAAGCGGCCTGGTCGTGGTCAGCCAGGACGGGCGCGTGATCTCGCACCTGAAGGACCGCGGCGCGACGCTGGAGCAGGAGTACCTGGTGGAAGTAAGTGGCGAGCTGGCGCCTTACGGCATGAAGCGGCTCGCGCATGGCTTGAGCTTCCGCAACTGGCCGCTGCCACCGTGCAAGGTGAGCTGGCAGAACGAAACGCGCCTGCGCTTTGCAATCAAGCCGGTGCATCCCGGCCAGCTGCGCGACATGTGCCGCCAGGTCGGGCTGGAGGTCGTCAGCATCCGCCGCCTGCGCATCGGCCGCGTGGCGATGGGCAAGCTGGTCCCGGGCCAGTGGCGTTACCTGGCGCCGGACGAGCGCTTCTAGACCGCCCCGGCACTCGCCCTGCACGCCCCTGCCGCTTACGATCGGGGCATGACCGAGAAAAGACCGTTCTGGCGCCGGCTGCTGCGCTGGCTGGGGATCATCGTGGCCTTGCTGGTGCTGCTGGTGCTCAGTGGCCTGCTGCTGGCCGATCACCTTACCCCGCAGGCGCTCGGCGAGCGCTCCACGGTGCTGCCCACGCAGGCCGACCAGACCGCGATCGATCGCGAGCTGGTCCGCCTGCAGGCCGAGCATCCCGGCCAGACCGGCGTGGCCTTCCTCTCCGATGGGCTCGATGCCTACGCCGCGCGCGCGGTGATCACCCAGCACGCCGGGCGCAGCCTGGACCTGCAGTACTACATCTGGCAGGACGACCTGATCGGCCACCTGATGGCCAACGAGCTGTACCGCGCCGCCGAGCGCGGCGTGCGGGTGCGCATCCTGCTCGATGACATGAATGCCCAGGACAAGGACGCGCTGATGATGGCGCTCGATGCGCACCCCAACATCGAGATCCGCCTGTACAACCCGTTCCGCAACCGCAGCGGGCTGTGGCGGCTGGTCGAGATGGTCCAGCGCGTTTTCAGCGTCAACCACCGCATGCACAACAAGTCGTGGATCGCCGACGGGCGCGTGGCGATCGTCGGTGGCCGCAACATCGGCGAGGAATATTTCAGCGCGCGCCCGGACGTGAACTTCCGCGACCTGGACCTGCTGGTCGCCGGCGAAGCGGTACAGCAGGCCAACACCATTTTCGACGATTACTGGAACAGTGATACCGCCGTGCCGATCCGCGCGCTGGCGTTCTACACCGAGCCGCAGCTGCGCCTGCTGATCCGCGAAAGCGAGCACGAAGCGCGCCTGGGCAGTGCCAGGCCCTACCTGGAGAGGGTCGCGCGCTCGCAGGCGCAGCGCTCGTACTACCGCGATGCACTGGACCTGCATTGGAGCGGCGAGGTGGAAATCGCCTCGGACCCGCCGATGAAGCACCGCCGCGACGACCAGGCCGGCTGGCTGGTGACGCGGCTGGTGGAGGAACTGGAAAGCACGCGGCACAAGGCGCTGTTGATCTCGCCCTACTTCGTCCCGGGCGAGGACGGCACCGAAGGGCTGGGCGCAATGGTCGCGCGCGGTGCCCAGGTCGGGGTGATCACCAACTCACTGGCGGCCAACGACGTGGCCGCCGTGCACAGCGGCTACATGCACTACCGTGCGCCGCTGCTGCGCAGTGGCGTGCAGCTGTACGAGCTCAAATCACGCGGCAACGTGGATGGCGGTGGCCTGTTCGGCAGCAGCGGGGCCAGCCTGCACACCAAGGCGTTCATGATCGATGACCAGCGTGGCTTCGTCGGCTCGTTCAACCTGGATCCGCGCTCGGCGTACCTCAACACCGAGATGGGCGTGTTGTTCAACGATCCGGTGCTTGCCGCGCAACTGCGCCAGGAGTATCTGCGCCTGGCCAGCCCGAGCCAGAGTTACTGGGTGGCGCTGGGCCCGGAGGGCGACGTGCGCTGGCTGGAACGCGATGCACAGCCGCCGCACTGGCTGTACCGCGAACCGGACGCCGGTTTCTGGCTGCGTGCCAGCGCGCGTGCGATCAGCTGGCTGCCACTGGAATCGCAGCTCTAGCTCAGCCCGCCCGGGCCACGTCGTACTCGGCCTCGTCACAGTCCACGGTCTCCACCGCCCGGCCGTGGACCCGCCGCCAGATCCACTGCAGCGCGTGCGGCGGCGTGTCGTCCAGCTGTTCCAGCAGGGCCAGCGCCTGGGCCTGGCCGATCTGGCCGTGGCGGCACAGCAGGCTGGCCGCGGCCGCCGCGCGCGCCAGGCGCAGGCTGGCCGCCAGCCCACCGCCGCTCTGGCGGATCAAGGCATCGTGCACGGCCTTGGGCAGCTCCCATGCGGCGGCGATCCGGCTGGCCACCGGCAGGGTCCAGCTGTCCAGCAGTTCGGCCGCCAGCGCGCGCGGCGGCACCGCCACGCCGTGCTCGGCGCAGGCATCGAGCAGGTGCCGCATCACCAGCGCCGCCCCCAGGCCCTGGGTCAGACCAAGCCACTGCGCGGCGAAGCCATCTTCATGGGTCACCGTGCGCGCGTGATCGGCGGCGGCGCGCGATGCCAGCAGCGCGTGCTCCCAGATCACCGCGCTGAACTGCGGAAAGGCATCGCACTGCAGCTGCATCACCGGCTGCACCAGCACCGCGCTGATGATCTGGCGGATGCCATCGGTCCCTACCAGGGTGACGGCCCGCTGCAGCGTTTCCACCGGGCGTGTCTGTACCCGGTAGACCGGGCTGTTGGCGATGCGCAGCAGGTTGCCGGTCAGCACCGGGTCCTGGCTGATGATCCCGGCCATCGCGCGCGCCGAGGCGTCGCTGTCGTTGACGGTCTGGATCAGCTGCGGCAGCAGTTGTGGGCGGCGAGGCAGGTGGCGGGCCGACCAGTCCCGCGCCAGCAGCGAGGCGGTGACCGCATCGCGCAGCTCAAGCGCGTGCGGGGCCGCTGCATCGGCAGCATCGCCACTGCGGGGCACCAGCGCCAGCGTGTGCAGCCCGGCCTGCAGCACCGCCACGGGGTCGGTGCCTGGCGGAACGCTGCCCGCGGGCAACGCTCCGCACGCCTGCGTGGCGGCTGCGCGCCCCGTCGCGGGTACCGGCGCGACACGCCGCTGGCGGAGCAGCGCGACCCCACCCAGCAGCACCAGCACCGCAACCCCCACCCAGATCGCGACGCTCATGCCCATCGCCCCGGATGCACCGGGTCCCGCACCTGCCCTGTTGCGACTGCGCCCACGTGATCCTTCCTGCGATGACCGGCCATCCACACCGTTGCCACGGCATCGGCCTGCGCTTCAGCAACTTTAATGACAGCGCGACGGGAGATCCCCTGACAGCACCCTCCATCGGAATGGACTAGAATGGCGCCGCGCGACCCGTCCGAGACCCGACGACGTCGCTTTTTTTGTTTTACAACCCACCTTTTGCTGGCGCGTTCGCCGCTGTTCGCCACCGTTCGCACCATCGGAGCCACCATGTTATTTGAAACCCTCGAAACCACCGGTCACGAACAAGTGGTGTTCTGCCACAGCCGCGATGCCGGTCTGAGGGCGATCATCGCCATCCACAACACCACCCTGGGCCCGGCCCTGGGCGGTGTGCGCATGCGTCCCTACGCCAGCACCGACGAGGCCCTGGCCGATGCGCTGCGCCTGAGCCGCACCATGACCTACAAGAACGCCCTGGCCGGGCTCAACGTGGGCGGCGGCAAGGCGGTGATCATCGGCGATCCGAAGCGGGACAAGAGCGAAGTGCTGTTCCGCGCGTTCGGCCGCTATGTCGATTCGCTAGGCGGCCGCTACATCACCGCCGAGGACGTGGGCACCGATGTCAACGACATGGAGAACATCTACCTGGAAAGCGAGTACGTCACCGGCGTGCACCAGGTA
Source organism: Stenotrophomonas sp. HMSC10F06 (assembly GCF_001807865.1). Lineage (NCBI taxonomy): Bacteria > Pseudomonadati > Pseudomonadota > Gammaproteobacteria > Lysobacterales > Lysobacteraceae > Stenotrophomonas > Stenotrophomonas sp. HMSC10F06. The sequence goes on from NZ_KV791259.1 coordinate 201,723, forward strand.
CATGGCGGCTCCGGCGACCCGGCCCCCTTCACCGCCTATGGCGCGCTGCAGGCGCTGATGGCGGCGATGCAGCACAAGCTGGGCCATGAGGAAGTGGGCAAGGCCAGCATCGCGGTGCAGGGCCTGGGGCACATCGGCATGGAACTGGTGAAGCTGCTGCGCGACCGTGGTGCCAAGTTGTACGTCAGCGACCTGGACAGCGCGCGCGTGGATCGCGCCGTCACCGAGTACGGTGCCGAAGCGGTCAAGCCGGAGGACATCTACGACGTCAACGCCGACATCTTCGCGCCGTGCGCGCTGGAAGGCGCGATCAATCCGGACACGTTGCCGCGCCTGAAGTGCAGGATCGTCTGCGGCACGGCCAACAACCAGCTCTCCAGCCTGGAAGTGGGTGATGAACTGCATGCCCGCGGCATCCTCTATGCGCCGGATTACGCGGTCAACGCCGGTGGCGTGATGAACGTTTCGCTGGAGATCGACGGCTACAACCGTGAGCGCGCGATGCGCCTGATCCGCAGCATCTACCACAACCTCGGCCGCATCTTCGCGCTGTCGCAGAGCGAGGGCATCGCCCCGCAACGCGCCGCCGACCAGATCGCCGAGTCGCGCATCCTCTCCATCGGCAAGCTGAAAATGCCGCTGGGGCGCAGCACGCCGCGGCGGGGCACGCTGCGCGGCAACTGAGCCGGCGTGACAAACGAAGAGGGCGCGATCATCGATCGCGCCCTCTTTTTTCATACACGTCGCAGTGAGACCGGCCGTCAGAACCCGGCCGAGTAGCGCAGCTGCACCTGGCGCAGATCGCCGCGCGGGCCGAAGCGCTGGTCATAGCCGAACGCCAGGCGACTGCTGCGGCTCAGCCACGACTCCACCGAGAGCCCGAGCAAGCCGCCCGAGCGGGCCGGCTGCAGGCCTGCCAACGGTGCCCAGGCCTCCACGCCGACGAAGCTCGCCTGCGGATCCAGCCCGGTGCTGGACAGCAGTTGCTGCCACTCGGCGTAACCGCGCAGCGACCAGCTGCCCCAGCGCGTCTCCGCCCGCAGGCCGGCCAGCGCCTGGCTGCGGCTGGCAACGTTGCCTTCGGCGCGCAGGCCGAAGCCAAAGCCGCCGTCCTCGCTGAAGCTGTCGCTGTCCACGCGGGCGTATTCCGCGCCCAGGTAGGGCGTCAGCCCCGCCACCGCCGAGCCGAAGCGGTAGCCGGACTCCATGCTGGCGGTGCTGAAGTGGCCGCCGTAACGCGCGTTGACGCCGTACTGCCCAGCGCCCAGCAGCAGTTGCCGGTCGATGTTGCGGGTGAACTGACCGACCCCGACCTGGCCGATGGCATAGCCGTTGCCGACATTCCAGCCGGCATATACCTGCGCCTGCGACTGACGATCGCGGCCACGGTCACCGCCCCAGTCACGACTGCTGTTGCTGCGCGTCTCGCCGAAGGCGACGCCCATCATGCCGCTGCTGCCCAAGGCCAGATCCTGACCCATCATCCAGCCTTGGGTCTGCGCCCCCGTGCCGGCGAAGCTGCCCTGCCCCGCCTCGCCCAGCGCGCTGTGCCATGCGCCGCGCAGACGGGGCGTGGCCATCGCTGCATCCAGACGCGCCGACAGACCGCGACGGTTCATGTCGATCGCATCGAACGTCATCGCAGCGGCCAGCCCATGCGCCTTGCCGGACAAGCTGTCCAGCATCTGGCTCAACGCCTGGTCGGTGGGCGTCTGTTGGATCGCCCCCGCCGCTGCAGTCAGGTCGGGATCCAGCACGATCGCGGTCGAGGGTGCCGACGGCTGCAGGCGCGCATCGAGCGCCTGGAACGCCGCTTCCACACGTGCGGCCGAGGCCAGTGTGCCGACATCGGATGTGCGGGCCGCCGCAGCAGTGGTGACCGACGTAGGCTCCACGTCCAGATACACGCGGTTGGGGTCGTAGTGCACGGTCGCCTGCAGCAGTGGCAACGTGGCCGCATTGAAGCCCAGCGAGGAAAACTGTCCGTTGACGCCCCCGTCGGCCACCAGCACCTCATGCTCCCGCCGTGCGACGTAGCCCTCCGCCAACCCATAGACGAACAGTCCGCCATCCAGCGTCGCCCGGCCGCCGATGTGGAGCGGATCGGTGCCCAGCAACATCCAGAACTCACCCGTCGCGCTCTGGATGAAGTTGCCGCTGAGGGTGCTGTTGGCGTGGTCGCGGTTGAACAGGATGCCGTTGTTGTACAGATCGCCGTTGTACTGCGTTGCGATCCGCGGGTTCGCGTTGGAGTTGATCTGCATGACGCCGTTGTTGGTGATCGTCCCGTTGGTGATCACATCCCAGGCGTAAAGATAGGAGTCGGCGTCCACCACGATGTCGGATTGATACAGGTCGTTGATGGCTACGGTCGCCCCGCCGGTGATGCGCAGTTGCCCGGCATTGCGGTTTTCCCCGCCGAGCGTCATGCCCGGATCATCGATCCCGTCGACCACGTTGCCACCGCCGTCAACGACCACCCCGCCCGCGCCCGACAGGCCTCCCCACCAGACGGTGTAGGCGGTGCCGAGCGCCGCATGGAAGTCGCCCCAGTCCAGCCGACCCGGCCCGCGCACGGCGCGACCCACGTTGAGCAGGCCATGCCCGAAGACCGCATCGGTACCGACCGCGCCCAGATCGGTCGCGGTGCCCAGCAATACCTGCCGGACCTGGTCCGTGGTCAACGTCGGGAAAGCTTCCCAGACCAGCGCGGCGGCCCCGGAGACCAGCGGCGCCGCGTAAGAGGTGCCAGACCCGTACAGCAACGGACCGCCAGGGTTCTTGGGATCGAGGAAGACGGCCGTGCCCGGCGCGGCCAGGCAGTAATTGGCTGCCACACCACAGGCATTGGCGTAGGACGCGAGGGTATCGGGCTTGTTGGTGTCCACGGCGGTCACCGCAAGCCACCCGCGCTCCAGATCCGCCGCCGGCCGGGTATTGCCCGGGCCCGGCTGGCTGGGCAGCGCGGCCATGCTGGACGGATTGGCGCGGCTCTCGTTGCCGGTCGCGAACACCACCAGACCGTTGTGGCCGACGATGAACGGGCGATACTCCGCGGCGATGGGTGCGGTGGCGGCCGTGTTGGTCCAATACAGCCCGCCCCACGAATTGTTCATGATCCGCACACCGTCGGTGATCAGATCCTGGTGGACGCCGGCCAGACCGAGCGCGCCGGTCACTTCGTTGCCATTGCCCGTGCCATCGTCGGCAGGCCGCTTGTCGGCGATGATCCGTGCCGAGACGATCAGCGCCTCCGGCGCGACGCCGCCCGGCCAGGCGCCGAACGCGCGTCCCGCCGCCAGCGAGGCCACCGTCGTGCCATGGCCGACCACGTCATCGATGTTGAGATTGTTGACCAGCGGATCGATGTAGGCGCGGCTGGACACCACCCGCCCGGACACCGCCGGATTGGTGCGGCTCACGCCGGAATCGACAACGCCGATGCGGATGCCCTTCCCGGTGAACTGCGCATCGCGCGCATTGATCACCGTCAGGTGTGCATCGACGGCCGGAGGCGGAGGCGTTACCGGCGGCGTTGTGGGGGGCGGCGTTGTGGGGGGCGTCGTTGGCGGCGGCGACGGGGGCGTGGTCGGGGGCGGCGACGGCTCCAGATCCCCCCGGACATTGCTGCCCCCACCTCCGCAGGCACTCAGTGCCAATGCCAATGCCGCGGCCAAGGCCGACCTGCCGATCACAACCTGCTTCATCCCTGTTCCCCTAGTGAATGGACCTTCCCCACCTGCCTGCCCCCCGGGCAGACACCGGCAGTCAATGCCGACCCTCTATACTGGGCCGACCCCCACGCAGTCTGCCGGGAAATGCGTCGGCTTCCAACGCCCGCGTTCCCATTCCGCTCTTAGCTCACGCACCAAAGAGATTGCACATGTCCAACATCGTCATCGCCGCCGCCAAGCGCACCGCCATCGGCTCCTTCCTGGGCCAGTTCAACGGCGTGCCCTCCCCGACCCTGGGCTCCACCGTGATCGCTGCGGCCCTGGAGCAGTCCGGAGTACCGGCCGCGGATGTTTCCGAAGTGATCATGGGCTGCGTGCTGCCGGCCAACCTCGGCCAGGCGCCGGCCCGCCAGGCCGCGATCGCCGCCGGGATTCCGGTGTCCACCGGCGCCACCACCCTGAACAAGGTGTGCGGTTCGGGCATGAAGGCCATCATGCTGGGGCATGACCTGATCAAGGCCGGCTCGGCCAGCATCGTGGTCGCCGGCGGCATGGAATCGATGTCCAACGCCCCGCACATGATCCCCAACTCGCGCACCGGCAACCGCTTCGGCAACTTCCAGGCCGTGGATCACATGGCCCACGACGGCCTGGTCAATGCGTACGACGGCAAGGCCATGGGCGAGTTCGCCGAATGCACCGTGGAGAAGTACCAGGTCAGCCGCGAGGACCAGGATGCCTTCGCGATCGAATCGGTCCGCCGCGCGCAGGCCGCGCAGGCCAACGGCGCCTTCGATGGCGAAATCGTCGCGGTCAAGGTCAGCACCCGCAAGGGCGAGGTCGAGTACGCGCAGGACGAGCAGCCCGGCCGCTCGGACATCGCCAAGATTCCGACCCTGCGCCCGGCCTTCAAGAAAGACGGCACGGTGACCGCCGCCAGCTCCTCGAGCATCTCCGACGGCGCCGCTGCCGTGGTGCTGCTCTCCGAGGACGATGCCGCCGCCCGCGGCCTGCAGCCGCTGGCGCGCATCGTCGGCCACGCCACCCACTCGCAGGCGCCGGAGTGGTTCACCACCGCGCCGATCGGTGCGATCCAGAAGCTGATGGACAAGACCGGCTGGACGCTGGACCAGGTGGACCTGTTCGAGATCAACGAAGCCTTCGCCGTGGTTGCGATGGCGCCGATCCGCGAGCTGGGCATCCCGCACGACAAGGTCAATGTCAATGGCGGGGCCTGCGCATTGGGCCATCCCATCGGTGCCTCGGGCGCACGCTTGGTGGTCACGCTGGTGAACGCATTGCGCACGCGTGGGGCCAAGCGCGGAATTGCTACCCTGTGCATCGGCGGCGGCGAAGCGACCGCCATCGCTATCGAATTGATTTGATTTGGTTTAACGCGCATTTCTCAAAACTGAATGCGCGATCGCTTGACAGCCAATCGTGGCTTGTCATCATGTTGCCGGGCGCGCAATAGCGCGTTGCCTAATCTAACGACGAGGATTCACAACAATGAGCATCAACAAGCTGCTGATCGCAATGGCCCTGGGCCTGGCTCTGACCGCCTGCTCGAAGCAGGAGCAGGCTGCTGACGCCGCCGCTTCGGCCAACGAAGCCGCCGCTGACGCCCAGGCCGCTGCTGACCAGGCCGCTGCTGCTGGCGCCCCGGCTGCTGACGCTGCCCAGGCTGCTGCTGACACCGCCACCACCGCTGCTGACGCTTCGGCTGATGCCGCTGCCCAGGCTGCTGGCGCTGCCACCGACGCTGCTGCTGAGCAGGCCAAGGACGCTGCCAAGACTGCGGAAAACACCGCTGAGCAGGCCAAGGACGCTGCTGAAGAAGCCAAGAAGTAATCACTTCTTTCTTCAAGCAAGTCTGAAGAAGCCGCTGGTTCGCCAGCGGCTTTTTCTTTGGGCGCGTTTTGGTGGCCGTGCCGCCACCCACCGGTTCTTCACAGGCGCATGAATAGGCTGGCCTCCCATCCATCGCCGTTCTGGAGCGCCACATGAAGATCCGTCCGCTGACCACCTCCCTGCTGGCCGCTTCCCTGCTGCTCGGCCTGGCCGCCTGCAAGGGCCCGGAAGCCGAACAGGCGCGCCGTGATGCCGCCCAGGCCGCCGACAGCACCAACGCTGCCGCCCGCGAAGCAGTCGACAAGGCCGCTGCGGCGACCCGCAGTGCTGCCGACGATGCCGCCGCCGCCTCCGAGCGCGCTGCCGCCGATACCCAGCAGGCACTCGACCGTGCTGCCGCCGCCACCTCCGAAGCCGCCGGCGAAGCCAAGGTCGCGGCCAAGGATGCCGCGGCCCACGCGAGCGATTCCACCGCCGATGCCGCGCAGAAGGTCGCCGACAAGGCGCGCGACGTGGCCGATGATGCCAAGAAGAACGCCAACGAAGCCAAGCGCTGAGTCGGCGTTACGCACCGCCACAGCGTGGTGACCAACGCCCCCTCTCCGGAGGGGGCGTTTTCATTGGCGGCCGCTTACGGCAGAGCGCGGCCCAGCACGGCCGCGAAGTCCACGTCGGCCGGCAGCGTGCCGAAGGCCATCCCATGCTCGGCCCCCAGCCGTGAGCGGATGAAGGCGGACGCGTTCGGGCTCTGCGCACGCAGCAGCACCGCGGCCTGCAACAACAGCGCCAGGCGCTCGGTGACCCGGCGTGCCTGCGCCTGCTCCGGCGGTGTCGCCAACTGCGCCCGCAGTGCCCGCAACGCGGCGTCATAGAGGGCATCTGTCCCGGCCACCGCGTCCAGCTCAACCTGCAGCGCCTGCAGTACCTGCGGCTCGCGCGACAGCGCACGCAGCACGTCCAGGCACTGGATGTTGCCGCTGCCTTCCCAGATCGAATTCAATGGCGCCTGCCGGTACAACCGCGGCAGCATCGACTCCTCCACATAGCCCGCGCCGCCCAGGCATTCCTGCGCTTCGTTGACGAACACGGCAGCCCGCTTGCACACCCAGTACTTGCCCACCGCCGTGGCGATGCGCGCGAAGGCCGCCTGCTGCGGATCGCCTCCGGCCTGGTCGACCGCACGCGCCACGCGCATGGCGAACACGGTGGCCGCTTCGGATTCGATCGCCAGGTCGGCCAGCACATTGGCCATCAGCGGATGCTCGCTCAACCGCGCGCCGAAACTGCTGCGGTGCCGGGTGTGGTGCAGTGCCTGCGCCAGTGCCATGCGCATCTCCGCCGCGGCACCAAGCATGCAGTCCAGCCGCGTCATCATCACCATGCCGATGATGGTGGCCACCCCACGCCCTTCCTCGCCCACGCGCTGCGCCCAGGCCCCGCACAGTTCCACCTCGCTGGAGGCGTTGGACCAGTCGCCAAGCTTGTCCTTCAGGCGCATCAGACGGAACGCGTTGCGGTTGCCGTCGGCCAGGCGCCGCGGCATCAGGAAACAGCTCAGCCCACCCGGCGCCTGCGCGAGCACCAGGAAGCCATCGGACATCGGCGCGGAGAAGAACCACTTGTGGCCGATCAGCGCATGGCTGCCATCGGCCTGCGGCTCGGCGCGCGTGGTGTTGCTGCGCACATCAGAACCGCCCTGCTTCTCGGTCATGCCCATGCCCAGGGTGATCCCGGCCTTGTCGGCAATCGGCACGTCACGCGGGTCGTAGTGCGGGGCCGCCGCCTTGTCCGCCCATTCGGCGAGCGCCGGCGCTTGGCGCAGCACCGCGACCGCCGCATGGGTCATCGTCAACGGACAGCTGGTGCCCGCCTCGGCCTGGTGATGCAGGTAGCTCAAGGCAGCGCGCGCGACATGCGCGCCGGGGCGGCCGTCATGCCAGGACAGCCCCGCCACGCCATGCGTCTTGGCCGTGCTCATCAACTCGTGGTACGCCGGATGGAACTCGACGGTATCGATGCGATGGCCCTGCGCGTCGTGCGTGCGCAGACGCGGGCGGTCGCGGTTGGCATCGAAGCCGAGCCGGTACAGCGCATCGCCGGCGAGGCCGCCGTAGCGCGCCAGCGGGCTCACGAAAACGCCACCTCCCTCGCGCTGGACGGCATCGGCCAGTGCACTGTCGTCGGCCCAGAGATTCCGGCCTCCGAAGGGCGGCGGCTGGTTGCTCACCTCGTGCGTCTCGAACGCGGGCCAGGCAGACGTCATCACGGCGACCTCCTTGCAGACAGATGCACCGATTCTGCCGCATCCCCGTGCAGGCCGCCGTTCATGCGGATTCTCACCTCCTGCACGAGCGCGGCGGCACAGTGCAGGCATGAACGCCGATGCCGACAACGACGACCTGGTGGTGCTGCGCCCGGAGGGGCTGTACTGCCCGGCCGGTGACTTCCATATCGACCCATGGCGGCCGGTGCCGCGCGCGGTGATCACGCATGGCCACGGCGACCATGCGCGCAACGGCATGGGTCACTATCACTGCACCACGCAGACCCTGCCGATCCTGCGTTGGCGGCTGGGCGATGTGGACTGCACCGCGCACGCCTATGGTGAACGCTTCACCCTTGGCGACACCGAGGTCTCCCTGCACTCGGCCGGGCATGTGCTCGGCTCGGCGCAGGTGCGGATCGCGCATGCGGGCAGGGTGTGGGTGGCCTCGGGCGACTACAAGCGTCAGCACGATCCGAGCTGCGCGCCGTTCGAGGTGGTGCCGTGCGATACCTTCATCACCGAAGCAACCTTCGGCCTGCCGGTGTATCGCTGGCCGGACACCGCACAGGTCGCCGCGGACATCGTGGCCTGGCGGCGGGAGTGCGAAGCGCGTGGCGAGGCAGCCGTGCTGCTGTGCTACGCACTGGGCAAGGCTCAGCGGATCCTCGCCGAACTGCTGCCGTTGGAAACCCAACCGGCATTGCTGCATGGGGCGATCGCCACCGGCGTGGCGGTCTATCGCGAGGCGGGAATCCCGATGCTGGCCACCGAACCGGTCAGCGAGCAGGAACGCGGGGCGGCGTTCGCCGGCAAGCTGATCCTGGCGCCGCCCTCGGCGGCGGGCAGCGCGTGGATGCGCCGTTTCAAGCGCGCGCAGCTGGGCTTTGCCTCCGGATGGATGCGCGTGCGCGGCAACCGCCGCCGGCGCAATTACGATCGCGGTTTCGTCGTCTCCGATCACGCCGATTGGCCTGACCTGCTGCGCACCATCGCCGAGACCGGTGCGCGCCGCGTCATCGCCACCCACGGCAACACCGACGCGCTGATCCGCTTCCTGCGCGAGCGTGGCGTCGCCGCCGAGGCCTTCGCCACCGGCTACGGGGACGAAGAATGAAACGCTTTGCCGCGCTCTACAGCGAGCTGGACCGCAGCACCGCGACCGGCGACAAACGCGCCGCGCTGGTGCGCTACTTCCAGCAGGCCCCCGCGCACGACGCCGCATGGGCCCTGTTCCTGCTGGCCGGCGGCAAGGTCACCAGCGCGCGCCAGAAGATCGCCGGCAACGCCGAGCTGCGTGCGTGGGTGGCCGAGTTGTCCGATACGCCCGCCTGGCTGGTCGACGACAGCTATGACCAGGTTGGCGATCTGGCCGAGACGCTGACCCTGCTCATGAATGATCCGGCGCAGGCCGGCGCGGATATCGGGCTGGCCGACTGGATCGAGCAGAAGCTGCTGCCGGTGGCCAATCAGCCCGAGCCGGTGCGTCATGCCGCCGTCACCGGGGCGTGGCAACAGCTCGCCTTCGATGAGCGGCTGGTGTTCAACAAGCTGCTGACCGGCGCGCTGCGGGTGGGCGTGTCACAGCGGCTGGTGCAGCAGGCGCTGGCCGAATGGTCGGGCATCGACATCGCACGCATTGCCCAGCGCATGCTCGGCAGCTGGGTGCCCGCGCCGGGCCTGCTGGCCGCCTTGTTGTCCCCCGAAGAGCGCCCCGAGGATCGCCAGCAACCCTACCCGTTCTTCCTGGCATCGCCGTTGGAGGCGGAGGTCGACACGCTGGGCCCGATCGACGACTGGCTGCTGGAATGGAAGTGGGATGGCATCCGCCTGCAGGTGCTGCGCCGCCAGGGTGAGGTCGCGCTGTGGTCGCGTGGCGAGGAGCGGCTGGACGGTCGCTTCCCCGAGATCGAGGCGGCAGCGATGGCGTTGCCCGATGGCTGCGTGATCGATGGCGAGCTGCTGGCCTGGGCGGACGGCGACGATCTGCCGCTGCCCTTCACCGCCCTGCAGACCCGCATCCAGCGACTCAAGCCCGGCCCGAAGACACTGCGCGATACGCCGGTGCGCGTGCTTGCCTACGATCTGCTCGAGCTGGGCGGTGAAGACCTGCGCGCCCTGCCCCTCTCGCAACGGCGGGCGCGCCTGGCCGAGGTACTGGCCACGCTGGACGACCCGCGCCTGCGGCTGTCACCGGCGCTCAGCGTGGCGGACTGGCACACGGCGGCACTGCAGCGCGACCTGGCCCGCGAGCGTGGCGTGGAAGGGCTGATGCTCAAGCGCGCCGAGTCGGTTTACCAGGCCGGACGCCGGCGCGGCGACTGGTGGAAGTGGAAGATCGCGCCGCTGACCATCGATGCGGTGATGATCTATGCCCAGTCCGGCCATGGCCGCCGCAGTACGCTGTACACCGATTACACCTTCGGCGTGTGGGATGGCCAGACGCTGGTGCCGGTGGCCAAGGCGTACTCGGGCCTGGATGACAAGGAAATCCTCGCGCTGGACCGCTGGATCCGCGCGAACACGATCGAGCGCTTCGGGCCGGTCCGCAGCGTTCGTGGCGAGCAGGTGTTCGAGCTCGGCTTCGAGGCGGTGAACCGCAGCAAGCGCCACAAGTCCGGCATCGCCGTGCGCTTTCCGCGGATCCTGCGCTGGCGGCATGACAAACCGGCCAGCGAAGCGGACACGCTGGCCCAGCTGCAGGCACTGGCGCGGTGACGCGACGGGAGGCCATGGCCCGCCTGACAGCGTGGTTCGCCAGCCGGGGCTGGGCGCCGCTGCCGTTCCAGAAAGCGATGTGGAAGCATTACCTGGCGGGCGACTCGGGCCTGCTGCACACACCCACCGGTAGCGGCAAGACGCTGGCGATGTTCGGCGGGCCGCTGCTGCAGGCGCTGCACGATCCGCCACCACGCACCACGCGTGGCCGTGCCAAGACACCAGTGCCGGTCCTGCAGGTGCTGTGGATCACCCCGCTGCGGGCGTTGGCCGCCGATACCGCGCGCGCGCTGCGCGAGCCTTTGGATGCCCTCGGGCTGGACTGGCAGGTCGGCCTGCGCACCGGCGATGCCAGCGCGCGCGACAAGCGACTGGCGCGCGAGGGTCGGCTGGATGTGCTGGTGACCACGCCCGAATCACTGGCCCTGCTGCTCAGCTACCCCGACACGATGGCCCGCCTGCAGCACCTGCGCTGCGTGGTCGTGGATGAGTGGCATGAACTGCTGGGCAACAAGCGCGGCGTACTGCTGCAGTTGAATCTGCGCCGCCTGCGCGACGCCCTGCCCGCCCTGCAGGTATGGGGGCTGTCGGCCACGCTGGGCAATCTGGAGGAGGCGCGCGAGGTGCTGTTGCCCGACGTGCCCGACGCGCCGCTGGTGGCCGGCGCACGCCCCCGTCCGGTCAGCGTGGAAACACTGCTGCCCGCGCAGGGCGAGCGTTTTCCCTGGGCCGGCCACCTGGGCTTGTCGCAGCTGCAGCGCGTGCTGGAGAAGCTGCTCACGGTGCGCACCAGCCTGTTGTTCACCAACACCCGCGCCCATGCCGAACTCTGGCACCAGGCGCTGGCGGCAGTGTGGCCGGAAGACCCGCATACCCTCGCACTGCATCATGGCTCACTGGACCCGGCGTTGCGCCGCGCCGCCGAGCAGGGCCTGCGCGAAGGCCGCCTGCGCTGCGTGGTCGCCACCTCCAGCCTGGATCTCGGCGTCGATTTCCCCAGTGTCGACCAGGTGCTGCAGATCGGCAGCCCCAAGGGCATCGCGCGGCTGCTGCAGCGTGCCGGGCGCGCCAGGCATCGCCCCGGCGAATCCGGGCACATCGTGTGCGTGCCCTCGCACGCGCTGGAGCTGGTGGAGTATGCCGCCGCGCGTCGCGCGCTGGCCCAGGGGCACATCGAAGCCCGCCGGCCGCTGCGATTGTCGCTGGATGTGTTGGCGCAGCACGCGGTGAGCTGCGCGTTGGGCGGCGGCTTCGATCCGGACGCGCTGCTGGAGCAGGTGCGGCGCACGCACGCGTTCGCCGGGCTGGACAGCACGCACTGGGAGGGCGTGCTCGAGTTCATCGTGCAGGGCGGCCGCGCGCTGTCGCAGTACCCGGACTTCCACAAGGTGGTGCGCGATGACGATGGCATCTACCGCGTGCACGACCGTCGCGTCGCGCTGCGGCACCGGCTGTCGATCGGCACCATCACCAGCGATGGCAGTGTCATGGTGCAGTTCCTGCGCGGCGGCCGGCTGGGTGCGGTGGAGGAGCAGTTCCTCAGCCGGCTGCGCCCCGGTGATCGCTTCCAGTTCGCCGGTCGCCTGCTGGAACTGGTGCGGCTGGAGAACCTGACCGCGTATGTGCGCCTGGCCCGGGGCGGCGATGGCGTGGTGCCGCGCTGGCAGGGCGGCCGGCTGCCACTGTCCGACGCGCTGGGCCATGAAATGGAAACGGTGCTGGCCCGCCCTGCCGACAGCCCGGAGATGCGCTGGCTGGCGCCGCTGCTCGCGCTGCAGACGCGCCTGTCCGTCCTCCCAGGTCCGGAGCTGCTGCTGGTGGAACACGTGCGGCGTCGCGATGGCCAGTTCGTGTTCGTGTATCCCTTCGCCGGTCGCCAGGTGAATGAAGGGCTGGCCGCGCTGATGGCATTGCGCTGGACGCGACAGCACAGCAATACCTTCGGCTACGCGGCCAACGACTATGGCTTCGTGCTCGCACCGGCGCGCCCGGTCGAACTCGATGCAGCGCGCGTACGCACCCTGCTGGCGCCGGAGGGACTGCTCACCGATCTGCGCGAGAGCCTCAACCTGGGCGAACTGGCGCGGCGCCAGTTCCGCGATATCGCGCGGGTGTCAGGCATGCTCGTACCGGCACTGCCCGGCCGCACGCCGCGCAGCCTGCGCCAGCTGCAGGCCTCCAGCGGGCTGCTGTACGACGTGCTGCGCCAGCACGATCCGGATCACATCCTGCTGACGTTGGCCGAACACGAAGTGCTGCACGATCAACTCGATCTGGGAAGCCTGGCCCGCGCTCTGTCGAGCTGCCAGGCCCGAACGCTGAGCGTGCAGCATCCGACCAGCCTGGGACCGTTGTCTTTCCCGCTCTGGGCGGAACGGTTGCGCGGCCAGCTCAGCAACGAAGACTGGAAGACCCGCGTCCTGCGCGCCGCACAGCAACTGGAGAAGCGCCATGGCGCCTGAACTGCCGATCACCCTCGCCGGCGAAAGCGTCCATCTGCTCGGTGCGCGTGCGCTGTACTGGCCGGCGCGCGATGCACTGTTGATCGCCGATCTTCACCTGGGCAAAGCCGATCTGTTCCGGCGTTCGGGCATCGGCCTGCCCAGTGGCGGCACCTCCGATGACCTGCAGCGTCTGGGCACCGTGGTGCAGCAGCGCGCCATCCGCCATCTGTGGATACTCGGCGACGTGCTGCATGGCGCTGCGCACCGCGCTGCGTGGTACCGCCAGTGGCAGGGATGGCGCGAGCAGCATCCACAGCTGTGGATCGGTGCAATGGAAGGCAATCATGACCGTGTGCTGCCCAAGGCCGACCTGGGCATCGAACTGCTGGGCGAGCGTATCCAGGAAGGACCGTTCCTGCTGCGTCATGCACCGCAGCCGCAGCCAGGGCTGCATGTGCTGTGTGGTCACCTGCATCCGCTGGCCCGCTTGCCGGGCATGCAGCGGCGTTGGCCAGCGTTCTGGATGCGCGAGGGAATGACGATACTGCCGGCGTTCTCGGGCTTCACTGCCGGCATCGCACCGGTACTGGCCTCGGGCGAAAGGCTGGTGGCCTGCGTCGAGGACCAGGCCATCGCGTTGCCGGCGCGCTGATCCGGACAGCGCGCGACGTCGGTGACGCAGTTACCTTGCCTGCATCAGGCAGCGGAGGCCAGCAGGCTGGGCATCAACCGGATATCCGGTGCATTCGGATTGGGCCGCACCGGTTGCCGCTGGATCGCGGTCAACATCTCATGGGCAGCGCTGCGGATGCGCGGGTGGTGTTCCGGCGCAGCGTGCGTGATGAGGCTGGTGACATGGAACTCAAACACGTCTTCCATCACGTCCGGCTGATCCTCATGCAGCATCTGCAGCAGTCCGCGCAGTTTGCGGATTTCACTTTCCAGAGTTTCGGCCGAGAACAGCATTTCAATCTCCTTGGGTTGCGATCGGTCCACCGGACCGTAGGTCGCAAACGCAGCCCCACCCTACCACCCCGCAGTCGCGGGGCTCCAAGCGATCAGGCATCGGACAGCGCGTCCGTGGAAGCAGCAGGTCGCGCATGGATGAACCACATGCACGCTGCGTTTGCCTGAGTGTTGTCCCACGTGGGCGGTGAGTCCACCGTCAATGGATGTTATTCACGCCTTCACATCCGCTGCGATGCACTGCTACGCGGGGCTATCAGCAGATGCTGTCGCGCTCGCGCGTGTCCTGCAGCCCGTGCATCGCCTGCATGAACGCGGGCGACAACGGCAGTCTGCCGAGCCAGCCGCGCTGCGTTCCACTGAGGACGCGGAGCATGTGTCCACGCCCGCCCGGGATGCGGCCCATCGGCTGGAACAGCACATCGCGGGCGCGCGCCAGGCCATCCCGTTCGGACTGGAACAACGGCGTCAGCCAGCGGCTCCAGTACTGGTAGATCGCTACATGCGCGCGGCGCTGTGCCTGGTAGGCCTGCAGCGCATTGTCGCGATCAGCGTGCGCGCGCAGTGCATCGCGCAACGCCAGTGCGTCCATCAGCGCCATGTTCACGCCCTGCCCCAGCTGGGGGCTCATCGCGTGGGCGGCGTCCCCCACCAGCACCAGCCGCTCGCGGTGCCAGCGCGCGAGCACCGCGTCGCGATACCCGGCGCGAGCCAACTGTGTGGGTTCACACACGCCCGCCAACCGCGCGTGCGCCTGCGGCCACAATGTGGCGATCTCATCCAGCCAGCGCGCCATGCCGTCACGCTCCCACTGGGCGAACCGGTCGCGTGGCAGGCTCCAGAAGAAGCTCAACTGCGGCTCATCGTTGCCGGGTCGCGTGCCCACCGGCAGCAGCCCGATCATCTTGCGCGCCGCCACATAGCGTTGGCGCAGCTCATCGATGTGCGGCCAATCGCCGCGCGGCAGCAGGCACCACAGCGCGCCCCACGGGTATTCGCGGTCAAGCGATGTGCCCTGCACCTGCGCACGCAGCGACGAGGCCGCGCCATCGGCGGCGATCACCAGATCATAGGGGCCATGCCAGCGCCCCTGTGCGTCACGCACGCGCCCCTGCGCGGTGTTCACCTCGACGATGGACGTAGCGGGCTGCAGATTGCCCGGCTGCTCCCACGCAGCGGCCAGCAGCGAGAACAGCGCACCGCGCTGCATGCCCACGCCGTGCAGCGCTGGATTCAAGTCGGCATAGCGCATGTCCATCACCGTGCGCCCGCACGGGGTTTGGCCGTGCAAGCGGCGCACGGGGGCACCGTGCTGCATCACCGCGGGCAGCAGCCCCATCTGCCAGAGCACCTCCAGCCCGGTCGGCTGGAGCAGGAAGCCGGCCCCGACCGGACCGGGCCGCGCCGCGCGCTCGAACACGTGCACCTGGTGATGGTCACGTGAAAGCAGGATCGACAGGGCCTGGCCAGCGGTGCCGTAACCGACGATGGCGATGGTGCGACGAGGGGTCATGGGGGACTCACTGATGAAAAAAAACCCCGCCGAAGCGGGGTTTTCAATGCGCAGCCGAGAAAATCACTCAGCCGGCACGATGTTCGAGGCTTGGGCGCCCTTCGGGCCCTGGGTCACGTCATAGGTGACCTTCTGGCCTTCCTGCAGACTGCGGAAGCCCTTGGAGTTGATCGCGGAGAAGTGCGCGAAGACGTCGGCGCTGCCGTCCTCCGGCGAGATAAAGCCAAATCCCTTGGCGTCGTTGAACCACTTGACGGTACCGTTCGGCATGGTAATGCGAGACCTTCTTCTATGAATGGGTGGTGTACGCTCAACCAGCGCACTGGCGGAGTATGCAAACCTTGTACGGTAATGACAATCACCCCCGTGCCAATTCACCGATCAATTCGGGCAGGCCGGAGGAGGCGGCGTCCACATTGGCCAGCACTTCGGCCATCGTGATTTCATCGCCATCGCCACAGCCGGCGGCCCAGTTGGCCACGATCGCCAGGCAGGCGTAGTCCAGGCCGAGCTCGCGGGCCAGGCTGGCTTCGGGCATGCCGGTCATGCCGACCAGATCGCAGCCATCGCGGCGCATGCGCGCGATTTCCGCATTGGTTTCCAGCCGCGGGCCCTGGGTCGCGCCGTAGCAGCCACCGTCCTGCAGGCGCACGCCGGTCACTTTCGCCGCGGCCAGCACCTTGCTGCGCAGCATCGGCGTGTACGGGTGGCCGAAGTCCACGTGCAGCACGTCGGTGCCCGGCTCTTCGCACAGGGTGGAGATGCGGCCCCAGGTGTAATCGATCAGCTGGTCCGGGCAGGCCAGCACGCGCGGGCCGAACAGTTCGGTGATGCCGCCGACCGTGTTGAGCGCGAGCACACGCTGCGCGCCAATCTGCTGCAGCGCGGCCAGGTTGGCGCGGTAATTGATCTTGTGCGGCGGCAGCGAGTGGCCTTCACCATGGCGGGCCAGGAAGGCCACGCGCTGACCCAGCAGCGTGCCGACGCGGATCGGGCCGGACGGCGTGCCGTAGCGCGTCTGGACCTGGTGGCTGCTCACATCGTCGAGCTGGGCCAGCTTGTAGACGCCGGTGCCGCCGATGACGGCAAGGGAAATGTGTTCCATCATTCCTTCATCGCGTAGATGGCCGGCACGCAGCGCAGCGTTTCGTTGACGTCCATGCCGAAACCGAACACATAGCGGTCCGGCAGGTCGATGCCGGCGTAGTCGGCCTTGACGTCCGGCAGCGCGCGGTCGTGCAGCTTGACCGTCAGCGCGGCGATGCGCACGTCGGTGGCGCCCTGCTCCAGGCACCAGGTGCGCACGCCCTGCAGCGTGTAGCCCTCGTCGAGGATGTCATCGACCAGCAGCACGCGGCGGCCGAACAGCGCGGTGGCCGGCTTGTGCTTCCAGACCAGGTCGCCGCCGGTGGTTTCACCGCGGTAGCGGGTGGCGTGCAGGTAATCGAACTGCACGTCCTGGCCGCGTGCGCCCAGTTCCAGTGCGAGCTGGCCGGCGAACGGCAGCGCGCCGTGCATGATCGACAGGAACAGCGGGACCTCGCCCTTGTAGTCGCGCGCGATGGCGTCGGCGATGCCAGCGATGGCCTTGTCGATGGTGGGACGGTCGACCAGCAGGTCGGCCTGGGCCAGGGCCTGGGAAATGGTGAGGTTGGGCATCAGACGGTTCTTCCAAGGGTGTCAAGCAAACGGGATTGGGTGGTGCCGTGGCGGGAATCGGCCAGCAGGCCGTCCCAGCCCAGCGCGCCGCGGCCGATCAGGCCGAGCAGCGCAGCGGTGTTGAGGGTGCGAGCTTCGACGGCGCGCAGCGATTCTTCCACCAGTTCGGGGTGGCAGACCAGCACCACGTCGCAACCGGCGTCCAGGTGTGCATCCACGCGCGCCTTCACGCCACCGGCGGCGAATGAAGCGGCCATGCCGATGTCGTCGGAGAAGACCACGCCGCGGAAGCCCATCTGTTCGCGCAGGATCTGCTGGATCCAGCGTGGCGAGTAGCCGGCCGGCTCCGGCGCGACCTGCGGGTAGACCACGTGGGCCATCATCACCGCATCGGCGCCGGCGGCGATGCCGGCCGCGAACGGGATCAGGTCCAGCGCGCGCAGTTCATCGAGCGAGCGCGGGTCGCTGGCGTCGTGGAAATGGGTGTCTTCCAGCACGGTGCCGTGCCCGGGGAAATGCTTGAGCGTGGCGGCCATGCCAACGCTGTGCATGCCGCGCACATAGGCGGCAGTGAACGCTGCGACCACCTGCGGGTCCGCGCTGAAGGCGCGATTGCCGATCGCCAGGTTGCCACGGCCCAGATCGACGACGGGGGCGAAGCTGAGGTCCACGCCACTGGCGCGCACTTCACTGGCCATCAGCCAGGCGTGCTGCTCGGCCAGGGCCAGCGCGGTCTCGCGATCGGAGGCATACAGCGCATCGAAGCCCTGCAGCGGCGGCAGCGCGCTGTACCCCTCGCGGAAGCGTTGCACGCGGCCGCCTTCCTGGTCCACGCAGATCAGCTGCGGGCGCGGCGCGGCGGCGCGGATGGCCGCCGAGAGCTCGGCGATCTGCTCGCGCGAGGCGAAGTTGCGCTTGAACAGGATGACGCCGGCCACGGCGTCGTGCTGCAGCCACTCGCGTTCCTGGGCGGTGAGTTCGGTCCCGGCAACGCCGATCACGAGCATGGGGTGTCTCCAATACGGGGCGCCACCATGGCGCACTGCCGCATTGTCGCAGAACCCGCGCGCAGCGTCAGACCTCGCAACCGTCCGGGCCGCAGCCATCGCCGTGCCCCGCAGGGCCTGCAGGCGTGCGTTCGGCCGCGATCTGGCGCAGGGCCTGGGCGAACGCCTCCGGTGGCTGGGCCCCCTGGATGGCGTATTTATCGTCGATCACGAAGGTGGGCACGGACTGAATGCCGAAGCGCTGCGCCTGCGCCAGCTGCGCCTGGATCTCCTCCAGCCCCTCCTCTCCTTCCAGCAGCGCGGTGATGCGCTCGGCCTGGAGCCGGCCGGCGGCGCCGGCGGCGATCAGGGTCTGGGGGTCGGCCAGGTTGCGGCCCTCCACGAAATGCGCGCGGAACAGTGCCTCGCCGACCTCGGCCTGGACGCCTTCACGCCCGGCCAGCCACATCAGCCGGTGCGCCGGCAGCGTGGTCACCCGGACCTGGCCCTGGTTGAAATCCATCGGCAGGCCCTCGGCGCACGCCGCGGCCTGGGTCTGGGTCAGGATCTGTTCGGTGCGCTCGGCACTGCCGAACTTGGCCGCGTACGCCTGGCGCAGCGGTACCGGGGCCGTGCCGGCGTCGGGATCGAGCATGAACGGGTGCCAATGCACCTCCACCTCGGGCGCGTCAGCGCCGAGCAACGCCAGTCCCTGCTGGAACCGGTGCTTGCCGATCCAGCACCAGGGGCACACCACATCCGACCAGATATCGATTTTCATCTGGCCAGATTGTGGGCGGAAAGGCCGCTTCACAAGGGCCGCGGATCAGCCGCGTTCAGCGCTGGACCAGCGTGAAAAGGGGTGCGCTGCCAAGGCCAGGTTGTAATAGCGCACCTGGTCGGTGACTTCCTCGCCTGCCCACTCGGGCAGCGTGACCGTCTGCTCGGCGTGCTCGAGCTCCACTTCGGCCACCACCAGCCCGGCGTTCTCGCCGAGGAATTCGTCCACCTCCCAGAGCAGCCCGTCGTGCTCGACCAGGTGCCGGCGCTTGTCGATCAGCCCGCCGACGCACAGCGCCAGCAACGCGCGCGCATCCTCCACCGGGATCGGATAATCGAACTCCTGCCGGGTGTGCCCGATCTCGCGCGACTTCATGTTGAGGAAGGCCTGCGCGCCCTGGATGCGCACGCGCACCGATGCCTTCTGCGCGCCGCTCTCCAGCGAGGCGGCGTCGTTGAGATAGCCCTGTGCCATCGGGATCACCGCGTGCGCAGCGGTGCGCCAGCCCTCACCGGTGACGAGGTATTTGCGTTCGATTTCAATGCCCATGCGCACAGTATGCGGCGATCGCGGCACCGCGGCCACGGCGTGCTTCTATACTGCCCGGCTGCCTTGCAAGGACGCCCCGATGAAACCGCTCTTCCCCGCCCTGCTGCTGACCGTGCTGCCGTTGGGCGCGCTCGCCGCCTCGCCGCCCACGCCTGCACAGATCGAGGCGGCGGTGATGGCCATGGTCGAGGCGGAAAAGACGCCGGCCACCTCTACCCAGGATCTGCTGCTGCAGTCGATGTTCACCCCTCGCCGGTTCGAACATGGCCCGTGCTGGACAAGCACCACGCTCGCCGGTGCATACGACTGCCTGGTCGGCATGGAGATCGGCCTCAAGAACCGCTACCGCATGCTGCGCTTCGTTCCGCAGGGCATGGGCTGGGCGATGCAGCGCGCCGATGTCGACGCGCCGGTGCCCCCGCGCGAACGTGTCCGCGAGCTGCTCAATGCGCAGCTTGATCGCCGTGCTGCGTCCATCGACGATGCCGCCACCCGCGAGGAACTGCGCGCGTTCCAGCAACGCCTGCAGATCTTCGCGATCGACGACTGCGAACTGCGCAGCACCGAGGCGCCGGAGATCCGCTGCACTGTCACCGCCGGGGATGCGACCGAGCGCGGCACCGAACCGCAGACCTATGTGTTCGACGCACACGGCCAGTGGCAGAACGCCGCGCCCGGGGACGGGCGCTGATCAGCGCTTTTCGAACACCGCGATGCTTTCCACGTGCGCGGTGTGCGGGAACATGTCCATCGCGCCGGCCGAGACCAGGGTGAAGCCCTGCTCGTTGACCAGGTAGCCGGCATCGCGCGCCAGCGAGCCCGGATGGCAGCTTACGTAGACGATGCGCTTGAACTGCTTCAGCGGCAGCTGCTGCAGCACTTCGATGGCGCCCGAGCGCGGCGGATCCAGCAGCAGCTTGTCAAAGCCCTGGCGCATCCACGAGGCCTGGCGCTGGTCCTGGGTCAGATCGGCGGCATGGAACTCGGCATTCTCCAGCCCGTTGCGCACCGCGTTCTCACGCGCACGCGCCACCAGGCCGGCATCACCCTCCACGCCGACCACGTTGCGCACGGTGCGCGCCAGCGGCAGGGTGAAATTGCCCAGCCCGCAGAACAGATCGAGCACGCGCTCGTCCGGACCGGCATCGAGCAGGGCCAGCGCGTGCGCGATCATCTGCACGTTGAGCTTGGCATTGACCTGGATGAAATCCAGCGGGCGGAACGCCAGCTCGACATCCCACGGCGCCAGCTTGAACGACAACGGCACCTCGGCCGGCCACAGCGGCTGCACCGACTCCACGCCACCGGGCTGCAGCGAGATCGCAAAACCGTGTGCCTGGCCGAAGGCGATCCACGCGGCACGGTCGGCATCGCTGAGCGGCTGCATATGGCGGATGGTCAGCATGATCGCGTCATCGCCGGCGATGAATTCGATCTGGGGAATGTCGCGTTTGCCGTCCAGGGTCTCGATGAACTCGGAGAGCACGCCGACCTTCATCCCGATTTCCGGAATGACGGTCAGGCACTGGCTCAGGTCCGCGACGAAACGCGGGTCCAGCTCGCGGAAGCCGACCAGGGTCTTGTCCTTCTTCTCGACGCGGCGCACCGAGAAGCGGCCTTTGCGGCGGTAGCCCCAGCTGTCGCCCACCAGCGGCGGCAGCACCGTGCCCGGGGTGACGTGGCCGATCCGGGTCAGGTTGTCGATCAGCACCCGCTGCTTGGCCACGATCTGCTGCGACTCTTCCAGGTGCTGCAGCACGCAGCCGGCACAGACGCCGAAATGCGGGCAGCGCGGGGTCACCCGCTGCGGCGAGGCCTGTACGACCTCGATGGTCCGGGCTTCATCGAAATGACGATTGCGCGCGGTCGGCTCGGCGGTCACCACCTCACCGGGCAGCGCGCCGGTGATGAAGGTGACCTTGCCACCCTCGCCGTCGCGGCGGGCAACGCCACGGCCGTCATGGCTGAGGTCGAGGATGTCGGTCTGGAAGGGAGTACGGTCGAGGCGGGAGCGGGTTCGGGCCACGTGGCAACAGGCTGCGGGCAAAAAGGGTGCGTATTGTCGCAGATACCAACTGCCAACTGACTTGCCGCCCGCTGAAACCGCTTGCAGGCGGGGACTTCGCGTTTAATATGGGCGCAGCTGACATGGAGGCAGCCCCAATGCAGATGACCCCGAGGGATCCCATGCCCCGATTCCTGCTCGTCGAGGACGACACCATCAGCCGCGGCTTCTTCAAGGCCGCGCTGGAAACCCTGCCGGCGCAGGTGGATACCGCCGATTCCCTGGCCACGGCCATGGACCGCGCCCGTGGCAACCAACATGATCTGTGGCTGATCGACGTCAACCTGCCCGACGGTAACGGCACCCAACTGCTGCAGGAGCTGCGCCGCTCGCGGCCGGACACGCCGGCACTGGCACATACCGCCGATGGCGACACCTCGATCCATTCGCGGCTGCGCGATGCCGGCTTCAGTGAAACCCTGGTCAAGCCGCTGAGCCGTGAGCACCTGCTCAAGGCCGTCCGCCGCGCGTTGGTGCATACCGCTGGCAGCCTGTCCGCCCCGGTGCTTGCCGACGCCGAGGACGCGGAGGGCGAGCGCCAGGACTGGGACGAAACCACGGCCCTGGCCGCGCTGAACGGGCAGCGCCACCACCTCATCGCGTTGCGCGAGCTGTTCCTGGCCGAGTTGCCCGGGGTTCGCGACGCGGTGGCCCAGGCCCTGCGCGAGGACGATGTGCGGGCCCTGCGCGGCCAGCTGCATCGGCTGCAGGCCAGCTGCGGATTTGTCGGCGCCGCGCGCCTGGCCCGGGCGGTCCGCCAGCTGCACCAGGCCCCGGACTCCACCGGGGCGCAGAGCCGCTTTCGCGTGGCGGTCGACGCCCTGCTGCAGTGAGCACGGGCGGCAGCGCGTGCAGCGTTGCCGCGTGAGTCCCCCCGCAACGCCGCCGCGGGCCGCCGGCGCTCAGGTGCCCCGTCGCGCCAGGTCCTCCAGCATTTCCCAGGATTTCAGCCCTCGCCCGCCCAGGTGGTGCATCAGCACCGCGCGCATCGGCCGGCGCAGGCTGCCCAGATCCTCGGGCCCGGGCAGCTCATCGGCGGCCAGCGCCAGCAACGCACTGCCGGTCGCGGTGCCACGGCGCTGATCCACACCGCGGTCGCTGAGCAGCCGGCGCGGCCCCTCCTGCGGGTCCAGCTCATACCGTGCGGCCGGGTCGACCGGCTCCTCATCGCTGCCGTGCAGCAGATCGAAGCCGAAGCCCAGGGCCTCCAGCAGGTCGCGCTCGAAACGGCGCAGGGTCCAGGCCAGCGGCTCGCCATCGCGCAGCCGTGCGCGGACCTGCGCGTAATGGTCGTAAAGCTCGGGCAGCGGGTCCTGGCGGGGCGCCAGCCGCATCAGCAGTTCGTTGATGTAGAACCCGGCCAGCATCGCCTGGCCGGTCAGGCGTGGCGCAGCGTCCAGGGCCTCGGCCCCGCGCAGCTGGGCCAGCTCGCCCCGCTGCACGGCGGTCAGGCGGATCCACTGCAATGGCTGCAGGGCCGCGCGCAGCGCCTGGCTGCGCGGGCTGGATACGCCTCGGGCAAGCACCCCGATCCGGCCGTACTGCTCGGTCAGCACCTCCACGAGCAGACTGGTTTCCCGCCACGGGCGGGCGTGGAGCACGAACGCCGGCTCATCCTCGATGCGCATGGTTCAACCGCCCGGGGTTGGAGGGGCCGGCTTATTCGTAGCCGAACGCCTTGAGCGCGGCTTCATCGTCGGACCAGCCTTCGCGCACCCGGACCCAGGTTTCCAGGAAGACCTTGGCGCCGAACAGACGTTCCATCTGCAGGCGGGATTTGGCGCCGATCTCCTTCAGGCGGGTGCCGGCCTTGCCGATCACGATCGCCTTCTGGCCTTCGCGCTCGACCCAGATCACCGCACCGATGCGCAGCAGGTTGCCATCTTCGACGAAGCGCTCGATCTCGACCGTGGTCGCATACGGCAGTTCTTCGCCGAGCTGGCGCATCAGCTGCTCGCGCACCAGCTCACCGGCGAGGAAGCGCTGGCTGCGGTCGGTGATCTCGTCCTCGCCGAACATCGGCGGGGCTTCCGGCAACAGCTTCATCAGGTCGCGGACCAGCGATTCCAGGCCATTGCGCTTCTGCGCCGAGATCGGGTGCACCGCGGCGAACGTGCGGCCCTCGGTGACCTGCTGCAGGAACGGCAGCAGGGCGCCCTTGTCCTTGAGCCGGTCGATCTTGTTGACCACCAGCACCACCGGGATCCCCGAGTCGCTGAGCACGTTGAAGGCCAGCGTGTCTTCCTCGTCCCAGCGGCCGGCTTCGATCACCAGCATGCCGGCGTCCACGCCCTCGAGCGAGCCGCGCGCGGCGCGGTTCATCACCCGGTTCATGGCGCGCTTCTGCGCACGGTGCAGGCCGGGGGTGTCGACCAGCACGATCTGCCCTTCCGGGTAGCTGGCAATGCCGAGCAGCCGGTGCCGCGTGGTCTGCGGCCGGTTGGAGACGATGCTGACCTTGGCGCCCACCAGGGCGTTGGTCAGGGTGGATTTGCCGACGTTGGGGCGACCGATGACGGCCACGCTGCCGGAACGATGGGGGGTTGCTTCGTTCACTTGGAATCCAGTTGCTCGAGGGCGGCGGCAGCCGCCTGTTGTTCGGCCAGCCGTCGCGAGGCACCTTCGCCTTCGGTGCTGACAGCGGGGTCGGTTACGCCGCAGCGTACCCGGAAGGTCTTGGCGTGATCGTCACCCGATTCTGACACCAGCTCGTACAGGGGCAATGCCTTCTGCCGCGCCTGCAGCCATTCCTGCAGTCGGGTCTTGGGGTCTTTCTCCGGCTTGCCGGTGGCCGGCAGGGCCTGCATCGAGGCGGTGAACCAGGGCAGCACCACGGTCCGGCAGGCGGCGAAGCCGGCATCGAGGTAGATCGCGGCGACGACCGCTTCCAGCGCATCGGCCAGGATGGAGTCGCGGCGATGGCCGCCGGTCTTCATCTCGCCCGGGCCCAGGATCAGGCGCTCGCCCAGGTGCAGCTCGCGCGCGATCACCGCCAGCGCGCCCTCGCGCACCAGTTCGGCACGGGCGCGGGTCAGCGCGCCCTCGTCGGCCTTGGGCCAGCGTTCGTAGAGCGCCTGGGCCACCATCATGTTGACGATGCTGTCGCCGAGGAATTCCAGCCGCTCATTGTTGGGCGTGCCGGCACTGCGATGCGTCAGCGCCTGCTGGAGCAGGCCCGGATCGTTGAAGGGGTGACCGATCAGGTCACCGCGTTGGAAGGTCTTAGTCGGCACCGCGGAGAGTCAGATCCTGGTTGGTGTCAAATTTGCCCACCACGTCGAGATTGCCGATCAGCTCACGGCGCACTTCGTAGTTGACCTTCAAGTTCCAGCCGCCGTCGATGCGGTCGAACTTGATATCGGAGGGCTTGAGATTCTCGGAATAGCTCATGTGGATGCGCTTGAAGAACAGCTCCTGGACCCTGGCCGGCTCCATGTTGGCCACCCCCGGCTCTTTGGCCAGGCTCTTCAGCGCCGTGCGCACGGCGTAATACTCCTGGTACATCGGGAACAGCTTCATCCCGATGTACAGGAAGAAGGCGACCACGATCAGGACCACCAGGAACGAGGTCAAGGTGATGCCGCGCTGCGATGTCATGTTCTTCATTGCGTTCTCCCCAGATACGCGTGTGCCATCAATCAATGGATACCCGTGCCGATCCGCGACGGCTCGAAACCGTCCTTGCAGAACCAGCCCGAGCAGTTCAGCCAGATCAGGAAGGCCTTGCCGCGCAGGTTTTCCTCCGGCAGCAGGCCCCAGAAGCGGCCGTCGTCGCTGTTGTCGCGATTGTCGCCCATCACCAGGTACTTGCCGGCCGGAACGGTCCACTGGCCTTCGCCGCGGGCGTAGTCGGTCTCCAGCACGGTATGGGTGCGGCCCGGCAGGTGCTCGACCAGCAGCGAGCTGCCCTCGCCCTGGCCGTTATGGCCGGCGTACAGGCCTTTGTTGTCGTATTTGACCGGCTCACCGTTGAGGATCAGGCCATTGCCCTGGAACTCGATCTGGTCGCCCGGCACGCCGATCACGCGCTTGATGAAGTTCTCACCCTTGGCCGGATCGTTGTCCGAGTGGCCCGGGAAGTGAAACACCACCACGTCGCCCCGCTTGGGCTCGCCGAACGGGATCACCTTGGCGTTGTTCAACGGCAGGCGCAGGCCGTAGGAGAACTTGTTGACCAGGATGAAATCGCCGATCAGCAGGTTGGGCATCATCGAGCTGGACGGGATCTTGTACGGCTCGGCGATGAAGCTGCGCACCACCAGTACGATCGCCAGCACCGGGAAGAACGCCCGGGCGTAATCGACCACCACCGGCTCGGTGTCCAGCAGGCCGGCGCGCTGGGCGCGGCGCTTGGCGAAGTACAGCTTTTCAGCCAGCAGGATCAGGCCCGAGGCCAACGTCAGTACGACCAGGAGGAACTCAAACAATTTCATGCAGTGTCCTTGGGAACGATTGCAGCGGTGTGGTGTGCCCCTGCGCGTCCGGCGACACCGATCCGGTGCCGCCCGCCGCTGCCGGGAAAGCCATCCGGCCTTACTTGTCCATCTGCAGCACGGCCAGGAAGGCTTCCTGCGGGATTTCCACGCGGCCGACCTGCTTCATGCGCTTCTTGCCTTCCTTCTGTTTCTCGAGCAGCTTCTTCTTGCGCGAAACGTCGCCACCATAGCACTTGGCCAGCACGTTCTTGCGCATCGCCTTGACCGTGGTGCGCGAGATGATCTGCGAGCCGACGGCGGCCTGGATGGCCACGTCGAACATCTGCCGCGGGATCAGTTCCTTCATCTTCTCGCACAGCTCGCGGCCGCGGCGATCGGCATGGCTGCGGTGCACGATCAGCGACAGCGCATCGACCTTGTCGCCGTTGATCAGCACGTCCACGCGGACGAACGGACCGGCATCGAAGCGCACGAAGTGGTAGTCCAGCGAGGCATAGCCACGGCTGACCGACTTGAGCTTGTCGAAGAAGTCCAGCACCACCTCGGCCATCGGCAGTTCGTAGCTGATCTGCACCTGGCTGCCCAGGTAGTTGATGCCAAGCTGGCTGCCGCGCTTTTCTTCGCACAGCTTGATGATGTTGCCGATGTACTCCTCGGGGGTGAGCACGTTGGCGCGGATGATCGGCTCGCGGATCTCATCGACCTGGTTCACCGGCGGCAGCTTGGCCGGGTTGTCCATGTTGATGATGGTGCCGTCGGTCTTGAGCACTTCATAGACCACGGTCGGTGCGGTACTGATCAGGTCCAGGTTGTATTCGCGTTCCAGGCGCTCCTGCACGATTTCCATGTGCAGCATGCCCAGGAAGCCGCAGCGGAAGCCGAAGCCCATCGCCTCGGAGCTTTCCGGCTCGAAGCGCAGCGCGGCATCGTTCAGGCGCAGCTTGTCCAGCGCTTCGCGCAGGTCCGGATAATCCTCGGCATCGACCGGGAACAGGCCGGCGAACACGCGCGGCTGCATTTCCTGGAAGCCCGGCAGCGGCTTGGCGGCCGGGTCGGCGGCCATGGTCAGGGTGTCGCCGACCGGCGCGCCGTGCACGTCCTTGATGCTGGCCGTGACCCAGCCCACTTCACCGGCGCGCAGGGCCGGCAGCACCTTGCGCTTGGGAGTGAACACGCCGACGTTGTCGACCTGGTGGTTGCGGCCGGTGGACATCACCTGCAGCTTGTCGCCCGCCTTGATCTGGCCCTGCATCACGCGCACCAGCGAGACCACGCCCAGGTAGTTGTCGAACCACGAGTCGATGATCAGCGCCTGCAGCTTGTCGGTATCACGCGGCACCGGCGGCGGAATGCGATGCACGATCGCCTCCAGCACGTCCTGCACGTTCAGGCCGGTCTTGGCACTGACCGGCACGGCATCGGTCGCGTCGATGCCGATCACGGCCTCGATCTCGGCCTTGGCGCGCTCGATATCGGCGGTGGGCAGGTCGATCTTGTTGATCACCGGCACCACTTCCAGCCCCTGCTCAACGGCCGTGTAGCAGTTGGCGACGGACTGCGCTTCCACGCCCTGGGCCGCATCGACCACCAGCAGCGCGCCTTCGCAGGCGGCCAGCGAGCGGCTGACTTCATAGGAGAAGTCGACATGCCCGGGGGTGTCGATGAAGTTCAGGTGGTAGGTCTGGCCGTCTTTGGCGACATACGGCAACGAGACCGACTGGGCCTTGATGGTGATGCCACGCTCGCGCTCGATCGGGTTCGAGTCGAGCACCTGCGCCTCCATCTCACGGGCCTGGAGGCCACCGCAAAGCTGGATGATGCGATCGGCCAGCGTGGACTTGCCGTGGTCGACGTGGGCGATGATGGAGAAGTTGCGGATGAACCGCATCGAATCAGAAGACATAGGTGGCGGCGGCGCGGCGCGTCGTCAGGATGACTGCGGATTATCGCATGGCCGGCCCGGTCCCGCGTGGGCCCGGCGGCGATTGTCGCCAACGGCCCCCTGGAAACGACCGGGCCCGCCGAAGCGGGCCCGGAAACACAGGCGGGGCGGGCTTACTGCCCGGCCTTGACCGCCACGAAGGCACTGTTGCCGTTGGCGCGGACCAGCAACATGACCACGTCACCCTTGCTGTAACCGCCCAGCGCCTTGTTCAGCGCGGCCACGGTGCCGACCGGGGTGCGGCCGACCTGCAGCACCACCAGCCCCGGCGACAGGCCTGCATCACGCGCCGACTGGCCGTTGACCCGGGTGATCCGCACGCCCTCGCCGGCCGCCAGGCCCAGCTGCTGGCGCTGCGCGGCGGTCAGATCGGCCACGTCCAGCCCCAGCAGGGCATTGGCGCCGGTCTCCGGCTTGGCCGCTTCCGCGGCCGGACGGGTGGCGCCGCGCTCGGCGTCTTCGGCCAGTTCGGTCAGGGTGGCGGTGATTTCCCGCTCCTTGCCGTCGCGCAGCACGCTCAGGCGGACCTTGCTCCCCGGCGGCAGCGCGCCGATGGCCGGCGGCAGATCACTGAAGGTATTGATCGGGCTGCCATTGACCGAGCGGATCACGTCACCCGGTTCGATACCGGCCTTGAGCGCCGCGCTGCCCGCGACCACTTCGTTGACCAGCGCGCCGCGGCTGTCCGGCAGGCCCAGCCCTTGCGCCTTGAGGCTGTCGATCGGCCCGACGGCCGCGCCCAGCTGGCCCCGGCTGACCCGGCCGGTCTTCTTGATCTGTTCGACCGCGCCCATGGCCAGGTCGATCGGGATCGCGAAGCTGATGCCCATGTAGCCACCGGACGCGGAGAAGATCTGCGAGTTGATACCGACCACTTCGCCGCGGGTATTGAGCAACGGGCCACCGGAGTTGCCCTGGTTGATGGCCACGTCGGTCTGGATGAAGGGCACATAGCGCTGGTCCGGACCGCCGGTGCTGCGCCCCACCGCGCTGACCACGCCGGCGGTCACTGAGTTGTCCAGCCCGAACGGCGAACCGATCGCGACCACCCACTGGCCCGGCTTGAGCGTATTGGAATCGCCCACGCGCACCGTCGGCAGGTTCTTGGCGTCGATCTTGAGCAGGGCGACGTCGTACTGCTGGTCGCTGCCCACCACCTTGGCGGTGAACTCGCGGCGATCGCCGAGCTTGACCTTCACTTCACTGGCATCGGCAACGACGTGGTGATTGGTCAGCACGTAGCCATCGGCGGAGATGATGAAGCCCGAGCCCATGCCGCGGCCGCGGATGCTCGGCGTGCCGTCATCGGGGCCGTCGGCGCCCTGCCCCGGCATCTGGAAGTCCGGACCGAAGAAGCGGCGGAAGAATTCGGGCATGTCCTGGTCCGCCGGACCGGCCATGCGCGCCTGGCGGTTGCTGCGCACGATGGTGGTCTCGACATTGACCACGCCCGGACCGACCTGTTCGACCAGGTTGGTGAAGTCAGGCAGACCGCTGACCAGCTGCGGCGCCGGCGCCCGCGGAGCGGCGGCCGCCGCCGGGGCGGCAGCGGTGGCC
>NZ_KV791260.1:0-38201 GCF_001807865.1 Stenotrophomonas sp. HMSC10F06
CAAGAGATAAGAGCCACGCCATGCGTGGCTGCGCGATCCACACCAACGGCAGCCACGCATGGCGTGGCTCTACAGCGACCTATCAGGCGATCCCGATGCCCGGGATCGCCGTGATCTGGTCCGGATCGAAGCCGGCCAGTTCGGCGAAGTGGCGGCCACGGGCGACGTAGTCGCGGTACACGCCATAGCTGGGCGCACCCGGCGACAACAGCACCACCCCGCCCTGCCCGCCAAGCGCGGCCTGCGCCAGCTGCATGGCCTCGGGCAGATCGGCAGCCGCATGCAGACCGAAACGGCCGGCATCGGCCAGCGGCTGCAGCAGTGCGTGGATGCGCGGGCCGTTGGCGCCCATCGTGACGATCTCCACCGGCGGTACGTCGTGCGCCATGTGCGCGACGAAGTCGTGCCAGTCCAGTCCACGATCATGCCCGCCCACCAGCAGGGCGATGCGGTGCCCGGCGAAACATTCCAGCGCCGCCAGGCTCGCGTGCGGCGTGGTGCTGATCGAATCGTTGACGTAGGTGATCCCCTCGCGCGTCCCGATGGTCTGCAGGCGGTTGGGCAGCGGGCGGAAGTCCTGCACCCTCGGCGCGAGCGCCACTGCGTCCAGGCCCAGCGCTTCGATCGCCGCCAGCACCGCGCACAGGTTGCCGCGGTTGTGCCGGCCGGGCAGCGGAGTATGCGAGGTATCGAACACCGGCTGCTCGCCGCGATGTACGACATCGCCGCGCATGTGCCAACCCAGCGGCTGGTTGAACCAGATGATCTCGCTGCGGGGCAGCGACAGCCCGGCCAGGTGTGGATCGGCTGCGTTGAGCACCGCGATCCGCGGCGCGGCCCCGGTGACCAGCTGCAGCTTGTCTTCGATGTAGCGCGCTTCGCTGCCGTGCCAGTCCAGGTGTTCGGGGAACAGGTTCAGCACGATGGCGACCTGTGGGTGCGCGCCACTGCGCGCGACCTCGCCGGTCTGGTAGCTGGAGAGTTCCACCGCCCAGTACTGCGGCGCGGACTGCGGCGCCAGCACTTCCAGCAGCGGCAGGCCGATGTTGCCGATCAGCCCGGTGCGCGCGCCCGAGGCGCGCAGCAGGTGCGCCAGCAGCGCGGTGGTGGTGCTCTTGCCCTTGGTGCCGGTCACGCACACGGTGTCGTGCACGATGCCGTCGGCAGCGGCCTGCTCGGCGAACCACAGCGAGGTACCGCCGATGAACTGCGTGCCCTGCGCGCCGGCGTGCAGGGCCGCCTCGCCATACGGGCTGATGCCCGGTGATTTGATCACCACGTCGAACGCGGCGAGCGCCTCGCCGGTGACCTCCGATCGCACCGTCAGCGCAGCGCCGGTTTCCTCGCGCGCCGCGGCGGCCTCGGCTTCCGGGCAGAACAGGGTCAGCGGCAGCGATGGCAGTCGCTGCTGCAGGACGCCGAACGCAGCGCGCCCCTCGCGTCCCCATCCCCACAGAGCAACGCGCTTTCCCTCAAGCTGCGAAATTCGCACGCAGGCGCTCCCAGATCGCCGGCGGAATGCGGTGTTCGCCTTCCAGTACCAGCAGCGGTTCGATCTGCAGTTCGGTGGCCTCCAGCTGCGGGCGGATCTCGTGGACGAAACGCTTCACCAGCGCGTCCTCGTTCCACTCCGGGCGCGCGGCCAGGGTCGCCATCGCCGCGCGCGATTCGCGGCCTTCGCCCACGCACTCGAACGGCTTGTGGTCCTGGAATTCCAGCAGCGCATCGAAGCCCGGCGCCTGCTCGATATCGTCGAGCAGGTTGCGGCCGAAGATGCCGACCAGGCGCATCTTGGGCATGAACGGGGCCAGCGCGAGGAACACGAAGTGGCACTTCGGGCAGACGCCGCACCAGCGGTTTACCGGGCGCTCGCCCAGGATATGGAAGTTGCGGTTGCAGCTGGAGAAATGCGCGTCGTAGAAGTCGCTCTTGGCAAACTGTCGCGCCACCGCCAGCTCCGAGAGCGGACGCAGCAGCGAGTAATAGTGCAAGTCCGCCGCGACGTGCTGCTCCAGATGCTCGCCGAAGGCCTGTTCGAACGCCCAGCCCTTCGACCACTGGTGGTTGACCTCGCCGGTGCCCGGAATCTGGCTGCCATAGCTGGCCGAGCGTTCGTTGGAGAACACCACCTGGTCCACGCCCTGCAGCAGCGCGGCCAGCACCATGATCGCCGAGTTCACCGCGGTGACCGGAATATGGCCGTTCCAGGCGCCCTGGCGGTTGAGTTCGAACAGCTCCGGGGCCAGCGTGCGGCCGATGTTGAGGATCGGCAGGCCGGTGCGCTCGGCGCAGGCACGGATCAGCTGCGAACCCCCAATCCACGTGACCGTTTCGGCAATACCCAAGCTGCGCAGCGCTTCAATGCTGACCAGCGAATCCTTGCCGCCGCCGATGGCGACCAGCGCGTGTTCGCGCAGGCCCAGCGCCGGTGCGGCGAAGGCCTCGCCTTCCACCGGGAGACGGAAGCGGCCACGCAGGTTCAGGCCATTGCGGTAGGCGAATTCGCCCAGGCCGTTGAGGTAGACCGTCTCCACCAGCGCGGCGGTGGCCGCATCGATCGAATAGCTGTCGATGCGCACCTGCTCGGGCACGCCGGCCTTGTAGTAGCTCACGCCGGCGATCAGGTGCAGCAGGCGCAGGGCGCGCTGCACGGCCTCGGCGCGGTCACCCTCGAGCACGAACGGCGCGCCCGGGATGGTCACCGTCTCGATCAGCTCCGGGCCGTCATCGAAGGCGTAGACCAGCTGCGCCACGCCGGTGTCCGCGGCGAAATCGCAGCGGACGAAGCGGAAAACGGCAACCTGGTGTTTATCAAAAGCAGTCATGGTGTATCCGGTTTGAAAGGCGGCAGGCAGCGGTCAAGGACCATCATCGATGACGTCCTCGCGCGGCAGCTCGCGCTGGTTGTAGGTGTTGGCCATGACGTAGCCATACGCGCCCGCGTCGGCGATCAGCATCACATCGTCCGGCGCGGTCGAGGCCGGCAGGCGGCGGCGCTTGCCGAACACATCGCTGGATTCGCAGATCGGCCCGACCACATCGAACATCGCTTCGGAATAGCCACTCAGGCGGCTGAGGTTCTCGATGTCATGCCAGGCGTCGTACAGCGCCGGGCGCATCAGCGTGTTCATGCCCGCATCCAGACCGACCCGGCGGATGCCGTCCTTCTCCACCACCTGGGTGGCCCGCGCCAGCAATACGCCGGACTCGGCCACCAGGTAGCGGCCCGGCTCGATCGCCAGGCGGAATGCCGGGTGCACGGCCTTCACTTCGGCCAGGCCGACGGCCCAGGACTCCAGATCGAACGGCTCGTCGTCGGCGCTGTACGGGATCGGCAGGCCACCGCCGATATCGATGGTTTCAATGCTGCCGATGCGGCGGGCGAACCCGGCCAGTTCATCGCACATCAGGCGCCAGTGCTGCGCGGTTTCCACGCCGCTGCCCAGGTGCGCATGCAGGCCGACCACGCGGGTGCCCAACTCGCCGGCGATGCGGACGAACTCATCCACGCGCGCGATCGGCAGGCCGAACTTGGAGTCCTTGCCACCGGTGCGGACCTTGGCGTGGTGGCCTTCGCCACGGCCCAGGTCCACGCGCAGCCACAGCTCGCGGTTGCTGAACAGCTCCGGCCAGCGCTGCAGGGCTTCCACATTGTCCAGCGTGACCGTGACGCCCAGCGCGAACGCGGCATCGTATTCGGCATGCGGTGCAAAGCTGGGGGTGAACAGCACGCGCTTGGGCGACAGCGTCGGCAGCGTGTTGAACACATGCTTGAGCTCGCCGTGCGAGACGCACTCCAGGCCGAAACCTTCCTGCTCCAGTACTTCCAGGATGGCCGGGTGCGAGTTGGCCTTGATCGCGTAGTAGCGCTGGTCGATCGCCTTGATCGCGGTCAGCGCGCGCGCACGCGCCCGCACGGTCGGCAGGTTGTAGACGTAGCGCGGCGTACCGGCTTGGGCGAGCGTCAGCAGATGCTCGCGCTGGCCCCGCCACCAAGCGGTTTCGCGCGGGCGGATGGTGCCGGCGATTTCACGCCAGCGTGGGCCGAACACTTCGCCCTCTTCCACCGGCATCGCGCCGCTGTCGATCAGCTCGGCGTGCAGGATCGGCAGCAGACCGTCCGCGTCCGCCTCGTCGATGACGAAGGTCAGGTTCAAGTCATTGGACGACTGCGAAATCATGTGCACGCGTTCGCGGCCGAAGGTGGCCCACACGTCCGAGAGCTTGTGCAGCAGCGAGCGCATGCCGCGGCCGACCAGGGTGATCGCCGCGCACGGCACGATGATCTTGACCTTGCAGATCTGCGACAGATCGGCCGACAGCGCGGCCAGCACATCGGTGCTGACCAGGTTTTCGGAGGGGTCCAGCGAGACGGTCACGTTGGTTTCGGCCGAACCGATCAGATCGACGGAGAGGCCATGCTTCTTGAACAGCCCGAACACGTCGGCCAGGAAGCCGACCTGCTGCCACATGCCGATGCCTTCCATCGAGACCAGCACGATGCCGTTGCGGCGGCTGATCGCCTTCACGCCCGGCACCGCCGCGGCATTGCCATCGATGCTGGTGCCCGGAAGCTCGGGGCGCTCGGTATCCAGGATCGCCATCGGCACGCCGGCATCGCGGCACGGCTTGATCGAACGCGGGTGCAGCACCTTGGCGCCGGTCGTCGCGATTTCCTGCGCCTCGTAATAGTCCAGGCGGGTCAGCAGGCGCGCGTCCGGCACGTCCTTCGGGTTGGCGCTGAACATGCCCGGCACATCGGTCCAGATCTCCACGCGGCTGGCACCCAGCAGCGCACCGAAGTACGCCGCCGAGGTATCCGAACCACCCCGGCCCAGGATCGCGGTACCGCCATCGGCATGACGCGAGATGAAGCCCTGGGTGATCAGCATGCGGGTCGGCTGGGCGCGGAAACGTGCCGCCCAGTCGGCCTCGGCACGCCACTGGCAGTTCACCGACAGGCGCTGCGACCACTCGCTCTGGCTGGGCTGCGGCGGCAGTGCATCCAGCCACTCGCGCGCATCCATCCAGCCGAAATCCAGGCCGCTGGCGCGCAGGTAGGCCGCACCGACGGTCGAGGACAGTAGTTCGCCCTGGCCCAGCACCTCGGCCTGCCACTCCAGCGGCCGACCGGCGGCACGCGGATCGTCCAGCAGCCCGGCCAGCGCGTCCAGACGGACGTCCAGCGCGGTGGCGTCCAGCTCCAGCTCGGTCAGGAACGCGCGGTGCCGCGCGACCAGGGCAGCGACACGCTCGCGGCTGTCGGCGGCGCCGTCGGCGATCGCGGTGAGTTCATTGGTCACCCCGGACAGCGCCGATACCACCACCAGCACGCGCGAACCCGTTTCTTCCGCCCGTTTTTTCGCCAGCTTGCCGATGGTGTCCCAGCGGTGACGACGCGACACGGAGGTGCCGCCGAACTTCAGTACGATCCAGCGATCGACAAGGGGGGAAGCTGACATGGAGGTGGAGGTTTGGGTAGTGAGGGGGAATCGCCCGGCACGCCGGGCCGAACTCCCGATTCTATGCCAAGCCTGGCCGTTGCAGGGCCCGGGCGGCCCAGGCCGGGCGGATTTGGCCGGTCGCCGGGGCGCGGGGCGCCGGTCACGGCCCGGAACGCAGCCCCGATTGGTAAGCTGCCCGCCCGTTTTTCGTTGAGCGATCTGCCATGACCTCCCGTCGTTTCCTGCAGCTGGATGTGTTCTCGCCCTACCCCGGCGCCGGCAACCCGCTGGCCGTCGTGCTCGATGCACAGGGGCTGGACGCGGCGGCGATGCAGGCCATTGCCCGCTGGACGCGGCTGCCGGAAACCACCTTCGTGTTCCCGCCGCAGGCCCCGGGCGCCAGCTACGGCATCCGCATGTTCAGCCCGCAGAAGGAAGTCCCGTTCGCCGGCCACCCCAGCGTGGGCACCGCCCATGCCGTGCTGGAACTGGGCGTGGCCGCGCCGGTCGAGGGCGTGCTGGTCCAGGACGGCATCGCCGGGGCGCTGCCCCTGCGCGTGGACGGCAGCGGCGCTACCCGCACCATTGCGATCCGCACGCCGCGTGCAGCGGTGGCCGAAGTGACGACCGCCAACGATCCGCGCCTGCAGGCCGCGCTGGCCGGTTGGCCGCTGGGCAGCCTGCCGCCGGCGCGCATGGCCGGTGGCCGCAGCTGGTGGGTGGTTGAACTGGCAGACGAAGCGGCCCTGCGCGCACTCACCCCGGACTGGGATGCCGTGGCCACCCTCGCCGAAGCCACCGACAGCATGGGCGTGTTCGCCTATGCGCGCAGCCAGGGCCAGGCCTGGGATCTCGCGGTACGCGCCTTCGTCGGCAACGGCCGTCGCTTTGAAGACGCCGCCTCCGGTGCGGCCAATGCCGTGCTCGCTGCCTGGCTGGACAGCCGCGATGCCCTGCCCGGCACCGCGCACGGCTACGTGGTCAGCCAGGGCCGCGAAGTCGGCCACGATGCGCGACTGACCCTGCGCATCGATGACCACGGCGATGTCTGGTCCGGCGGCCAGGTGCAGACCGTCATCCGCGGCACGCTGGACTGGTGATCCTGCGGCGGCGCCTCAGCGCGCCGCGTCGTACACCGGTGCGCCATCGACCCAGGTCGAGCGCACCTGCAGGTCGGCCAGCCCGGCGGGCGGCACGCTGAGCGGGTCGCGATCAAGCACCACGAAGTCCGCGCGCAGGCCCGGCTGCAACCGCCCGACCTGGCTGTCGTCATGACCCGCCCAGGCCGCATCGGAAGTGAACCCGCGCAGCGCTTCGGCTGCGGTCAGCCGCTGATCGGGCTGCCAGCCGCCGGGCGGTCTGCCGGCACGGTCCTGGCGGGTGACCGCCGCATGCAGGCCCAGCCGCGGGTCGACCTGCTCGACCGGGAAGTCCGAGCCCAGCGCGAGCCGGGCACCGGAGGCCAGCATCCGCCGCCAGGCATAGGCGCCGAGGATGCGCTCGGGGCCGACCCGATCCTGCGCCCAGCCCATGTCCGAGGTGGCGTGGGTAGGCTGCATCGAGGCGATCACGCCGAGCTGGGCGAAACGCGGAATGTCCTCCAGCGCGACCACCTGCGCATGTTCGATGCGCCAGCGATGGTCGCCACTGCGGCGCTCGCCGAGCACCCGTGCATAGGTATCCAGCGCGATCCGGTTGCCGCGGTCGCCGATCGCATGCGTGGCGACCTGGACATGGCAGGCATCGGCGTTGCGCACGGCGGTCTCGAAGTCCTCAGGTGAGGTGACCAGCAAGCCGCGGTTGTGCGGGTCATCGCTGTAATCGGCCAACAGCGCCGCACCGCGGCTGCCCAGCGCGCCATCCATGAACAGTTTGACCCCGCGCATTTCCAGCCGGCCGCCGGCGTGCTGGTAGGCCCCGTTCGCGCACAGATCGGCCAATGCGTCGCTGTTGCCATCGGCATAGGCATCGATGCGCAGCGGTAACCTGCCGGCGTCGGCGAAGCGCCGCATCAGGGCCAGATCGGCGCGCGATACGCCCATGTCGTGCACGCCGGTCAGGCCCTGGCTGACGGCTTTGTCGAGCGCGCGGGTCAGCATCTGCTCGCGTGCGGCCTCGCCCGGGGCCGGTATCGCCGCCTGCACCAGGGTCATCGCTTCATCGATGAACACCCCGCTCGGCTGGCCCTTGGCATCGCGCACGATGCGCCCGCCTGCAGGCTGCCAGTTGCCCTTCAGCGCGCGTTGCCCGGGGCGCTGGGCGACCGCGCGCAGTGCCGCGCTGTTGCCCCAGCCGGCGTGGCCGTCGATGCGGCCCAACCAGACCGGGCGGTCCGGGAATGCAGCGTCGAGATCGGCCACGGTCGGAAACTGTTTGACCGGCCAGCGGTTCTGGTCCCAGCCACTGCCCAGCAGCCAGCCCTCGGGGTTCTCCGCCGCAAAGCGCTGCAGGCGCGCGACGATGTCGGCAGTGCTGGTCGCGCCGGTCAGGTCGGCCTGCATCAGGGTGCCGCCGAGAAACATCAGGTGCGCGTGCGCGTCGATCAGGCCCGGGATCACGGTCGCTTGGCCGACGTCGGTCAGCGCCGCCAGTGGATACAGCTCGAGCATCGCCTGCCGGTCACCGACGGCAAGCACGCGCCCGGTCTCGGTCTCCCATGCCAGCGCGGTGGCGGTCGGCGCGTCCGGATCGCCGGTGTGGATGGTGGCGGCGGTCAACAGGCGGACATCGGCCTGCGCGGTCCCCGCCAGCAGGCAGGCCATCAGGGCAGCGAAAGCAGTCGGACGCATGCAGACACCCCACAAAAGGAAAGCGGCGACTATGCGGCCGCCGCTTTCCCATCACAATCTGCTGTGCACCAATCCTGCGCCGATCAGCTGGCCAGTTCGGCTTCCAGCGTGATCGGCACCGCACTGAGCGCCTTGGAGACCGGGCAGTTCTGCTTGGCGTCATCGGCGATGGCACGGAACTGGGTGGCCTCGATGTTCGGCACCACGGCCTTCACCTTCAACGTGATCTGCGACAGCTGCGGGCCACCTTCCATCGAGAGGTCGACCTTGGCTTCGGTATCCAGCGAGGTCGGCACGAAACCGGCTTCGGTGAGCTTGGCCGACAGCGCCATGGTGAAGCAGCCGGCGTGTGCGGCGGCGATCAGTTCTTCCGGGTTGGTGCCCTTCTCATCGCCGAAGCGGCTGCTGAAGGCATAGCGGGTTTTGTCCATCAAGCCGCTCTGGGGCGTGCTCAATTGTCCCTTGCCTGTCTTGAGGTCACCTTCCCAATGCGCGGTGGCATGACGCGAAATACCCATCGTTGATCTCCTGCGGGATGAATGGCCAGGCCATCGTAGACCGGTCCGCGTTAGCACCGTGTCTGGCCGCCGCCAGCCTGCTGCCGGGTGTCGCCCCCAGCTGAATCGGCGATCAGGATGGATGCTGTTTTCAAGTGGTTTTCGTGCGACAGTCGGGGTGCGACGGTCCATGACCGATGGCACCCGCCGCGAGGGCGGACCCTGTTTTTTGGCTATGACCTGATGCACCGCGGTAACGAAGGGCGTGGAAATCACGAATTTTTATGCGTCTGCCTATTGGCGGCGCCCCACAGTTGCCCTACATTTCGCTTGCCGACGGGGTTCGGCGCGACCAAACAACCAACCGTTCACGGAACAGGAAACCATGGCAAAGACCGCTAAGAAGGCTGCCCCGAAGAAGGCAGTAAAGAAAGTCGCTACGAAGGCAGCCGCGAAGCCGGCCGCTCCCAAGCCGATCAAGGAAGTGCTGAGCAAGTCTGGTCTGGTTGCACACATCGTTGAAGCGTCCGGCGTTGTCGCCAAGGACGTGCGCGCCGTGCTCGCCTCGCTGGAAGGCGCCGTCGCCGCTTCGGTGCACAAGAAGGGCGCTGGCAGCTTCACCCTGCCGGGCCTGCTGAAGATCTCCACCGTCAGCGTGCCGGCCAAGCCGAAGCGCAAGGGCATCAACCCGTTCACGAAGGAAGAGCAGTGGTTTGCCGCCAAGCCGGCGTCGACCAAGCTGAAGGTGCGTCCGCTCAAGAAGCTCAAGGACGCCGCGCTCTAATCTGCGCGCTTCCTGCAGCACCCGACGGGACGGCTCACGCCGTCCCGTTTTTTTTGGAGGTTCTGCCATCCCATCGAGGCGGCGGGTGGGTCCGACGCTGCCGAAACACAGCGTTTCCAAAGCCATCAACGGCGCGCCCTTCCCGCGCAGATGCCTGTCCTGCCGTGATCCACGCGATGGCAGGACCGGCCGGAACGCACAGGGTGGAACACTGCGTGCGACCGCGCCTGTCGTCGCGGTGCGGATCGCAGCCTATGGTGGCCTTGTCCCCCACCGCGCAGGCAGCCATGGCCAGCTCTTCTTCCCAGCGTTACCGCATCACCGTCACCCCGATCGAAAAGGACGGCCTGCAGTGCAGCGGGCGCTGCACCATCGAGCTGGAGCATCGTGCGCAGCAGGACTGGATGCGCCTGCTGGAAATCGCACGGCGCAACACCGGCCTCAGCGGAGACGAACGGGCCGCGGCGATCGTCGCCACCCAGCTGCTGCGCGATCTCGCCCAGCGCCATGCCAATGAACCCAGCCACCCGCTGACCGTGCTGCAGCCGCAGCTGGACGAGGTGCTGGCCGCGCTGGAATCGATCCAGGGCGCGCCCTGAGCCCACCACCCGCACGCGTCAAAGCTGGATTCAGCCGCGCGCGTTATTGTTGGCGTCTCATTCCCGCACGGCCTGCCGTCATGAACGTTCGCCCGCTGTTATCCCGCCTCGCCGCCTGCACCGTGCTGCTGGCCGCCGCCATCGGCGCTCAGGCTGCGCCCAGCATTTCCGGCCGTCAGTTGTCGGTGGGCGCCACCGATGTGCAGCAG
Organism: Stenotrophomonas sp. HMSC10F06; assembly: GCF_001807865.1. Taxonomy (NCBI): domain Bacteria; kingdom Pseudomonadati; phylum Pseudomonadota; class Gammaproteobacteria; order Lysobacterales; family Lysobacteraceae; genus Stenotrophomonas; species Stenotrophomonas sp. HMSC10F06. The sequence continues at coordinate 10,323 of NZ_KV791260.1, forward strand.
TACCTCGATGGCAGTTTCCCGCGCACGCAGGACGCGCTGGGCGGCCTGATCGCGATGACCATGAGCCATCCCCAGCTCACCCTGCCGCAAGGCAACCGCCTGGATCTGGGTTTCGACATCGCCATGGCCACTGCCGGCGGCAACCCGGCCCCGTTGGGCAAGGTCAAGCTGAGCAGTGGCCTGCGTTATGACGCGCAGACCCAGGGCTTCCACCTGCAGGAGCCGACGGTCGATGACTTCACGCCGGCCAACAATGGCGGCAAGCTTGATTCGCGCACGCGTGGCCTGCTCAACGCCTGGCTGGTCGATTACGCCCGGCGCGAGCCGATCTACAAGATCGACCCGACGGTCGCGGCGGTGCTGGGCACGCTGCAGGTGCAGTCGGCGCAGGTAGAGAACGGCAAGCTGGTGGTCACCTTCAACCAGGACCTCGGTGCGTTGGTGCCGGCAGGCTTGCTGAGCAAGTAACCGGAAATGGCACCGACCCACGGTCGGTGCCTGCATCCATCAAGCGGCCAGCGCCTTGGCCACGGCATCGGCGAACGCCGGGATGTCACCCGGCTTGCGGCTGGTGATCAGGCCACCATCCACCACCACCTCGGCATCGGTCCACTCGGCACCGGCATTGCCCAGATCGGTTTTCAGCGACGGCCACGAGGTCACCTTGCGGCCCTTGGCCAGGCCGGACTCGACCAGCAGCCACGGCCCGTGGCAGATCGCAGCAACCGGCTTGCCCGCGTGGCCGAAGGCCTTGATCAAGGCCACCGCGTCGGTATCGATGCGCAGCTTGTCGGGATTGATCACGCCGCCGGGGAGGACCAGCGCGTCGTAGTCGTCGGCCTTGGCGCCCTTCAAGGGGGCATCGACCTTCACGTTCTCGCCCCAGTCCTTGTCTTTCCAGCCGCGGATCTGGCTGGCGTCACCGGGGGCGATCACCTTCACCGAGGCGCCCCAGGACTCCAGCAGTCGCTTTGGTTCCTGCAGCTCGGACTGTTCGAAACCATCGGTGGCGAGGATCGCGATGTGCTTGCCGTTGAGTGCATGTGCCATTGAGCGGCTCCATTAAGTAGGAGCCTTCAGTGTGGCCAGGCACGCATTGGGCGACGGTGACCAAGATGTGCACAGCGTGTCGGCGCAGTCACCGGCGCACGTGGCCGGTGACCGCCAGCGCGGTCAGCGCTTGGGCTGGAGCATCGTGCCGGTGCACTTTTTAGAGCCGCAGCGGCATTCCCAGATCTTCTTCAGGCGCGCGGTGTGACGCTCGGCCAGGGTGATGCCGTAGTTGTAGGTCAGCTCGTCGCCCGGCTGGATGTCCTTGATCGCCTCGATGAAGACCTTGTCCTCGCGGCGGTTGTCGCCCTCGGCTTCCTCGATCACCGCTTCGCAGTTGGGCTCGCAGCTGTGGTTGAGCCAGCGCGCGTCATTGCCCTTGTAGTTCGCATCGATGACGTAGTCGTCATTGAGGGTGAACAGGAAGGTATGACCACTTTCCACATCCCCGGTGTCGTCGGCATCCACGTCGGCGTGGCTGCGCAGCAGCCCCTTGTACTGGATGACCCGCTCACCTTTCTTGATCGGCGCCAGCGCGAACACGCCATTGCCATGGATGGTGGACTTGCGGGCCTGGATCTTCTTGGGCATCTGGCTGACCGTTGCGGTGGGAAGCCCCGATTCTCGCTTAATCTTTGTGATTGCCAAAGCGATGCGGTTCAATACGCCTCAAAGGCCGCCCTGCGGGCGCCTGAACGGGCGGGTTGGATGCCGGCGGAGAAAAGCGTACAATTTCAGTCCGCTTTATGGTTCTGCCCCCACCATGCTCCGCGTCACCAAGCTTACCGATTACGCCACCGTCGTGCTGACCGTACTCGCCGCCCGCCCGGGCGAGGTGCTCAGTGCCACCGAACTGGCCGAGTTCGCCCGTCTGGAACCGCCGACCGTCAGCAAGCTGCTCAAGCCTCTGGCCCAGGCCGGGCTGGTGGAAGGCCTGCGCGGCGTGCGCGGCGGCTACCGGCTGACCCGCGCGGCGGACCAGATCACCCTGTTCGAGATCGTGGAAGCCATGGAAGGGCCGCTGGGCCTGACCGAGTGCGCCCACGACCACAGCCAGTGCGGCCGCGAGCTGCAGTGCGGCGCCCGCAGCAGCTGGCGGATGATCAACGACGTGGTGTCCGAAGCGCTGCGTGCGGTCACCCTGGCGCAGATCCTGCCCCCTCTTCCCCTTGTTGACGCCCACCGCCGCGCGATCGCGGCGGATGTCGTCTCCTGATCAGGCAGCCCCCATGGCCACCGATACCCTCGATACCGTCGCCACCGGCGATACCCCCAACCGCGAGATCCATGAGCAGCTCGGCCGCAAGTATTCGGCCGGCTTCATCACGGACATCGAATCGGACTCGTTGCCGCCCGGCCTGGACGAAGACACCATCCGTGCCCTGTCGGCCAAGAAGGACGAGCCGGAGTGGATGACGCAGTGGCGCCTGGACGCCTACCGCCACTTCCTGACCATGCCGATGCCGGACTGGGCCAAGCTGCAGATCGCACAGATCGACCTGCAGGCGCTGAGCTATTACTCCGCGCCGAAGGGCCCGAAGTACGCCTCGCTGGACGACGTGCCCAAGGAACTGCTGGACACCTACGACAAGCTCGGCGTGCCGCTGCATGAGCGCGCCAAGCTGGCCGGCGTGGCCGTGGATGCGGTGTTCGATTCGGTCTCCGTCGGCACCACGTTCCGCAAGGAACTGGCCGAGAAGGGTGTGATCTTCTGCTCCATGTCCGAAGCGATCAAGGAGCACCCGGCGCTGGTCAAACAGTACCTGGGCACCGTGGTGCCGGTCGGCGACAACTACTTCGCCGCGCTCAACTCGGCGGTGTTCTCCGATGGCAGCTTCGTGTTCATCCCCAAGGGCGTGCGTTGCCCGATGGAGCTGAGCACCTACTTCCGCATCAACGCCGGCCACACCGGCCAGTTCGAGCGCACGCTGATCATCTGCGAAGACAAGGCATACGTGTCCTACCTGGAAGGCTGCACCGCGCCGATGCGCGATGAGAACCAGCTGCACGCCGCAGTGGTCGAGCTGGTCGCGCTGGAAGATGCCGAGATCAAGTACTCCACGGTGCAGAACTGGTACCCGGGCGACGAGAACGGCGTGGGCGGCATCTACAACTTCGTCACCAAGCGTGCAGAGTGCCGTGGTGCGCGCAGCAAGGTCACCTGGACCCAGGTCGAGACCGGCTCGGCGATCACCTGGAAGTACCCGTCGTGCGTGCTGCTTGGCGATGATTCGGTCGGCGAGTTCCATTCCGTCGCGCTGACCCACCATCGCCAGCAGGCCGACACCGGCACCAAGATGATCCACATCGGCAAGCGCACCAAGAGCAAGATCGTCAGCAAGGGCATCAGCGCCGGCCACGGCCAGAACACCTATCGTGGCCTGGTCAAAGTCGATCGCGGCGCCGAAGGCGCGCGCAACTACACGCAGTGCGATTCGCTGCTGATCGGCAAGAAGTCCGGCGCGCATACCTTCCCCTACATCGAGGTGAAGAACCCCAGCGCGACGGTCGAGCACGAAGCGACCACCTCCAAGATCTCCGACGACCAGCTGTTCTATTGCCGCGCCCGCGGCATCGACCAGGAAAACGCGGTCTCGATGATCGTCGACGGCTTCTGCAAGCAGGTCTTCCGCGAGCTGCCGATGGAGTTCGCGGTGGAAGCCAAGAAGCTGCTGGAAGTCAGCCTGGAAGGCTCGGTCGGATGAAGAGCGTGCTGACCTTGGCCCTGCTGCTTGGGGCTGCGGCGCCGGCGTCTGCCGAATCGGCCTGCGATGACCTGAGCACGCAGATGCAGATGAATGAGTGCGCCAACGAAGGGTTCGAAGAAGCCGACGCCGCGTTGAACGCGGTGTATCGGCAGGTGGTGGGCAAGCTGGCCGGTGCACCGGTGGCGCTGGCCAACCTTAAAGCCGCCCAGCGCCTGTGGGTGCAGCTGCGCGATGCCGATCTGGAAGCGCAGTACCCGGTCGGCAAGGATGAAGACCCGCGCATGCTGTACGGCTCGATGTACCCGATGCTCTATTCCGGGGCCAAGACTGCATTGACTCAAACCCGCACCGATTACCTGCGCAACGAATTCCTCGAGCGCAGCGAATACGACCTCTGAGTCGCGCTGCCTCCAGTTCCCCTATCTGACAAGACGATTATCGACATGTTGAAGATCGACAACCTCCACGCACGCATCGGCGAAAAAGAGATTCTCAAGGGCCTCTCGCTCGACGTGAAGCCCGGCCAGGTGCACGCCATCATGGGCCCCAACGGCGCCGGCAAGTCCACCCTGGGCAATGTCCTGGCCGGCCGCGACGGCTATGACGTGAGCGAAGGCAGCGTGCAGTTCGAAGGCCGTGACCTGCTCGAGCTGGCGCCGGAAGAACGCGCCGCCGCCGGCCTGTTCCTGGCCTTCCAGTACCCGGTGGAAATCCCGGGCGTGAACAACACCTACTTCCTGCGCGCCGCGCTCAACGCCCAGCGCAAGGCGCGCGGCGAGGAAGAACTGGATTCGATGCAGTTCCTCAAGCTGGTGCGCCAGAAGCTGGCCGTGCTGCACCTGAAGGACGAACTGCTGCACCGCGGCGTCAACGAAGGCTTCTCCGGTGGCGAGAAGAAGCGCAACGAGATCTTCCAGCTGGCCGTGCTCGAGCCGAAGCTGGCGATCCTGGATGAAACCGACTCCGGCCTGGACATCGATGCGCTCAAGAGCGTGGCCGACGGCGTCAACGCGCTGCGTTCGCCGGACCGTTCCTTCATCGTGATCACCCATTACCAGCGCCTGCTCGACTACATCAAGCCGGACGTGGTGCACGTGCTGGCCGATGGCAGGATCGTGCAGAGCGGCGGCCCGGAACTGGCCCTGGAACTGGAAGCCCATGGCTACCACTTCCTGAAGGACCGCGTGGTGCCGGAGGCAGCGGTCTGATGAGCGCCCTGCTCGATTCCCTCGCCAGCGGCTTCTGCGGCAGCGATGCACGTCGCGCCGAGCTGGATGCCGCGCTGCAGGCCGGCCTGCCCGGCCCGCGTACCGAAGCCTGGAAATACACGTCGCTGCGCCAGCTGGAGCGTCGCAGCTTCCAGCCCGCCCCGCTCGCCCCGGCCGTGGTCGATGCCGCCCTGCTGGCCGACATCCCGTCGCCGCGGCTGGTGTTCGTCAATGGCCGCCCGTCCGGCGCGCTCAGCGATGTCGCGGCGGTGCCGGCCGGTGTGCAGCTGGCCACACTGTCCTCGGCGCTGGCCGCCGGCGATGAAGCCGCCCGTTTCCTTGGCCGTCGCTTCGAGCGCAGCGAGGAAGTATTCGCCCGTCTCAACGCTGCACTCGCCGATGAAGGCGTGCTGCTGCGCGTGGAAGAAGGCGTGCAGGTCGAGGCGCCGCTGCAGCTGGTCTTCATCAGCGTGTCCGGCGAGACCGATCTGTCCTGGCATCACCGCCACCTGATCGAACTGCGCAGCGGTGCCGCGCTGGGCCTGGTCGAGCATCACCTGCATGTCGGTGATGCCGCGCACCTGGACAACACCCTGGTGCACGTTCACCTCGCGCAGGATGCCGTGCTCTCGCACGCTCGCGTGCAGGCCGATGCCACCCGCGCCACCTCGCTGCTGCGCACCGACGCCGTGCTGGCCCGCAACGCGCAGTACCGCCGCGTGGACCTGGAGCTGGGTGCGGCGCTGAGCCGCCATGAGCTCAACGTCCGCCTGGAAGGCGACAACGCCCAGCTCACCGCCAACGGTGTGCTGCTCGGCAATGGCCGCCGCCATGTCGATACGCGCCTGGGCATCGAGCACATCGCACGCGATACCGCCTCGGAAATGGTCTGGCGTGGCGTGGCGGCCAACCGCAGCCGCGTGGTCTTCCACGGTGGCATCCACATCCGCGAAGGCGCCGATGGCACCGACGCCAACCTGTCCAACAAGAACCTGCTGCTCTCCGCCGATGCCGAGATCGATACGCAGCCCACGCTGGTGATCGATGCCGACGAAGTGAAGGCCGCCCACGGCGCCACGGTCGGCCAGCTCGATGCCAATGCGCTGTTCTACCTGCGCTCGCGCGGCCTGCCGGCCGAGCGCGCGCAGCAGCTGCTGAGCGCGGCGTTCTGCCATGAACCGCTGAACGCGCTCGACGCACGCCTGACCGAGCAGCTCACCGCCCAGCTCGACCGTGCGCTGGCCCTGGCGGGCGTAGCATGAACCTGTCCACGCCGCGCCCTGTCGCCGATACCGGCGCCGCACCCGACTGGGACCGCGTGCGCCTGGACTTCCCGCTGTTGATGCGCGAAGTGCACGGCAAACCGCTGGTGTACTTCGACAACGCCAACACCGGCCAGAAGCCGGTGCAGGTGATCGGCGCGGTGGACGAGTTCTACCGCCGCTACAACGCCAACGTCAGCCGCGCGGTGCATGCGCTCGGCACCGAAGCGACCGATGCTTACGAAGGCGCACGCAACAAGCTGGCGCGCTTCCTCAACGTGCGCGCGAACGAACTGGTGCTGTGCAGTGGCACCACCTTCGCGATCAATCTGGTCGCGTATTCGTGGGCGTTGCCGCGGCTCAAGGCCGGTGATGTCATCCTCGTCTCGCGCATGGAGCACCATGCCAACATCGTGCCGTGGCAGCTGGTCGCCCAGCGCACGGGCGCGACAATCCGCGTGGCCGAGATCACCCCGGAGGGCGCATTGGACCTGGACGCGCTGCGCGCGGCGATGACCCCCGAGGTCAAGCTGCTCGCCGTCGCCCATGTCTCCAACGTGCTGGGCACGGTCAACCCGGTCCGCGAAATCTGCCGCGAGGCCCGCAAGCGCGGCATCATCACCGTGGTGGACGGCTCGCAGGCCGTGCCGCACCGCAAGGTCGACATCCCCGCGATCGGCTGCGACTTCTATGCCATCACCGGCCACAAGATGTGTGGTCCGACCGGCACCGGCGCCCTGTGGGCCAGGCGCGAACACCTTGATGCCATGCCGCCGTTCCTCGGCGGGGGCGAGATGATCAAGGAAGTGAGCTTCGAAGGCACCGTGTTCAACGACGCCCCGCACAAGTTCGAAGCCGGCACCCCGAACATCGCCGGCTTCATCGGCCTCGGCGTGGCGGTGGATTACCTCGAGTCGCTGGGCCTGGATCACGTGGAAGCCCGCGAAGGCGAGCTGCTGGCGCACTTCACCGAAGAGCTGAACAGGATCGACGGCCTGCGCATCTTCGGCACCACGCCGGACAAGGCGGCGGTGGTCTCCTTCCTGGTGGACGGCGCGCACTCGCACGATCTGGCCACCCTGCTCGACCTGGAAGGCGTCGCGGTCCGCTCGGGCCAGCACTGCGCGCACCCGCTGCTGCAGTACTACGGCGTCGCCGCCACCTGCCGTGCCTCGCTGGCGTTCTACAACACCCATGAGGAAATCGAGCGCTTCATCGTGGCGCTCAACAAGGTGCGCAAGCTGCTGGGCTGAGCCCGCGCCAGACTGCGCCCCACTCGAACGCCGTGGCCTGCCACGGCGTTTTTCATTGCGCGCCCCGCACATTTCCGTAGCGCTTCCTGCGGGCCTAAAATGGCGCCATGAGCACCCTGACCTTCCGCGCGGCCACTGCCGCCGACATCCCCGCCCTGATCGCCCTGGTCACTTCCGCCTACCGTGGCGATGCCAGCCGGGCCGGCTGGACCACCGAGGCCGACCTGCTGGACGGCGCCCGCATCGATGCCGACGGCCTGCAGGCCGACCTCGCCAAGCCACGCTCGACCATCCTGCTGGCCGAGCGCGATGGCCAGCTGCTGGCCTGCGCGCACGTGGCCGATGACCACGGCAAGGGCTACTTCGGCATGTTCTCGGTCGACCCGTCCCAGCAGGGCGGCGGCATCGGCAAGCAGCTGATGCTGGCCGCCGAGGCCCACGCGGCGCGCGAGTGGGGCGTGCCGGTCATGCAGATGACGGTGATCGACGTCCGCGACGAGCTGATCGCCTTCTACGAGCGCCGCGGCTACCAGCGCACCGGCATCAAGAAGCCCTTCCCGTATGGGGATGAACGTTTCGGCATCCCCAAGCGCGACGATCTGCGCTTCGAGATCCTGGAAAAGCCGCTGGCGGTGCCGGCATGAGCGAGACCTGGACCTTCGTCTGCGCCAGCGCCGAGCTGCTGCCCGGCGAGATGAAGAGCACCTTCGACGAAGTGACCGGGACGCCGATCGTGGTGTTCAACCTGGACGGGGAACTGTACGCACTCGAAGACCAGTGCACCCACGATGAGTTCGAGCTGTCGTCGGGCACCTTCGATACCGGCGAGGGCAGCATCGAGTGCGTCCTGCACGGGGCCCGTTTCGACGTGCGTGACGGCGCTGCCCTCTGCGCGCCGGCCTATTCGCCAGTGGCGAAGTTCCCGGTCAAGCGGGAACACGACGCCGTCTGGGCCCGCGACGACCGCGACTGATCCGGCCTGAACGCGGGCGTTTTGAAAACGCGAATTGTTCCTATTACCATAGGCGTTGCGGTCACTTGGCCGCTCCTGCCCGGTAAGCCGTGTCCGCCAACCGCTCCGCCCTTGGTCTCGCCGCCCTGTGGGCCACGTTCTGCGTGGTGCTGCTGGCCTGCGGCTGGCTGACGGCCGGCGGCGCCGGTACCGCCGGTCCGGCGGCGGCGGCGCACACCGCGGGCCTGCTGAGCGCCGACAGCGCGCGCCAGGCATCGGCGCCGTCCACGCCTGCACCGGAGCTTCCTGCCGAGCCGACCCTGGCGGCGGAGACCGGTGCCGACCCCGAGCCCAGCGCGCCGGCAGTACTGGCCCAGCTGCGCCGCACGCCCTGGGTCGCCGTCGTCCCGCTGTGGCCGTCCGACGCGCTGCGCTGGCAGCGGCTGGAACCTTCGCTGCGGCTCAACCCCGGCCACGCCCCGCCCCACGCCTGATTCCGGCGGCGACGCTGCGCGTCCCTGCCCGCCCACGCCCGCGCCATCGCGCCGCCGTCGGCCGTCTGCCCGTTTTCCCCACCTGCCTCCGCTCCGCCGTGACCGCCACACGCTGTCCGGCCTTCGTCCGTCCTGCCAGGAATCACCATGACCGTCCGCCCGACCCCGTTGTCGTCCGCCCTGCTGCTGGCCATCGCCGCCCCCGCCATCGCCCATGCCGAGGCCGACGCTGCCGATCCGCAGCGGGCCACCGAACTGGACGGCGTCGATGTCCACGGCGAGCGCGTGCGCGCGCAATCGTCCAAATTCACCGCGCCGCTGCTGGATACGCCCAAGTCGGTCAGCGTGATCTCCCAGCAGGTGATCGAACAGACCGCCGCCACCACACTGCTCGATGCACTGCGCACCGTGCCGGGCATCACCTTCGGCGCAGGCGAAGGCGGCAACCCGACCGGTGACCGTCCCTTCATCCGCGGCTTCGATTCGGCCTCGGACATCTACGTCGACGGCATCCGCGACGCCGGCAGCCAGACCCGTGAAGTGTTCGCCATCGAGCAGATCGACGTGGTCAAAGGCCCGAGCTCGGCCTACTCCGGCCGCGGTTCAGCCGGCGGCACCATCAGCCTGGTCAGCAAGACGCCCAAGCTGGAGAACTTCGTGGCCGGCAGCCTGGCCGCCGGCACGGACAGCTACTACCGCGGCACGCTCGATGCCAACCAGGTGATCGGCGACGGCATCGCCGCGCGCGTGAACATCATGAAGCACGAGGCCGACGTGGCCGGCCGTGACGAAGTCAACAGCAGCCGCTGGGGCATCGCGCCGTCGCTGGCGTTCGGTCTGAACGGCCCGACCCAGGCGGTGATCAGCCATTACCACATGGAAACCGACGACCTGCCCGATGCCGGCGGCTTCCCGTACAACAACCCGTTCACCAGCGGCCCCAACCTGGCGCTCAATGGCGACGGCAGCCCGATCGTGACCAACCGCGACGCGTTCTACGGCCTGGTCGACCGCGATTTCCAGAAGACCAAGGCGGACATCACCACCTTGAACCTGTCGCATGATTTCGGCGGCATCGTCCTGCGCAACATCACCCGCTACGGGGACACCAGCAACGATTACCTGTGGACCCAGCCGGACGACAGCAAGGGCAATCCGAACCTGTTCGGCACTGTCTGGCGCCGCACCAACGCGCGCGCCACGCAGACCGACAGCTTCGTCAACCAGACCAGCGTTACCGGTGAGCTGGAGACCGGCCCGCTGCGCCACAGTTTCAACGCCGGCGTGGAATACAGCAGCGAAAAGACCGTGCGCGGCACCTACGCGATCGCCGATGTGCGCCGCCCCAATGGCCAGACCACCGCAGGCACCAACAACCCGCTGACCGGCAACCAGAGCTGCCCGACCACCGGCGCGGCCACCGGCTACAACTGCACCGACCTCACCAACCCCAACCCGAACGATCCGTGGTCGGCCACGCATACCGTCACCCGCAGCGACCCGGCCCGCGACGTGCGTCAGACCACCCGCACCAAGTCGGCCTATGTGTTCGACACGATCAGCTTCAGCGAGCAGTGGATGCTGAACCTGGGCGCGCGCTTCGACGACTACAACACGCATCAGTTCAACCCGACGGCCGCGGCCAACCTGCAGCACCTGCGCAACGACACCTCGTTCTGGAACGGCCAGGCCGGCCTGGTGTTCAAGCCGGTCGCCAACGGCAGCATCTACCTGTCCTGGGGCACCTCCTCCACCCCGGTCGGCGTGGACGGCGGTGATGGCGCCGACGGCATCAGCGCGACCATCCAGGACCTCAAGCCGCAGCGCAGCCGCAACATCGAGCTGGGCACCAAGTGGGATCTGTTCGATGCCCGCCTGTCGCTGACCGGTGCGATCTTCCAGACCGAGATGAGCAACGCGCGCGTGACCAGCGATGCGGGCACCACGCAGAACGCCGGCACCAAGAAGGTCAAGGGCGCCGAACTCGGCTTCAGCGGCACGATCGTGGAGGGGTGGCAGGTCTTCGGTGGCTACACCTACCTGGATGCCGTGGTCGAGGACAACGGCTTTGCGCTGGTCAACGGCGTCTACGTGCCCTCGCCGTTCAACGGCAACGCGTTCCCCAACACCGCCAAGCACAGCGCCAGCCTGTGGACCACCTGGGCGCCGTCGTTCGTGCCGGGCCTGAGCGTGGGCGCCGGTGCCAACTACGTGGACAAGGTCTACGGCAACGTCAACAACACCAAGTGGGTGCCGTCCTACACCCGTTGGGATGCGATGGTCGGTTACGCCTTCAGCGAGCGCTACAACCTGCAGTTGAACGTGCAGAACCTGACCAACAAAACCTACTTCACCAAGGCGTACGCTTCGCACTACGCCGCCATCGCGCCGGGTCGTTCGGCAACGCTGGCCTTCAATTTCAAGTTCTAAGCGATACGCCCCCTCCCGCGCGCCCGTGCGGGAGGGGCTGGAGCCCGCCATGCTGCTGCACATCCCCGACGTCCTCACCGCCGAGCAGGTCACCCAGGCCCGCCAGCAGCTGGCCACGGCCGGCTGGACCGACGGCCGCCTGACGGCGGGCTACCAGTCCGCGCAGGCCAAGCACAACCTGCAGTTGCCCGACTCCGATCCGGCCGCGCGTGCGGTCGGCTCGGCCATCCTCGATGCGCTGGGCCGCAACAGCACCTTCTTCTCGGCCGCACTGCCGCGTCGCATCTTCCCGCCGCTGTTCAACTGCTATCAGCCGGGGCAGACCTTCGGGTTCCATGTCGACAACGCGGTGCGATACGACTTCACCGTGCCGGGCCAACCGCAGCCGATCCGTACCGACCTGTCAGCCACGTTGTTCCTGAGCGATCCGGACGAATACGAGGGCGGCGAGCTGGTGATCGAAGACACCTACGGCAACCAGCGGGTCAAACTGCCGGCCGGCCACATGGTGCTGTACCCCGGCACCAGCCTGCACCAGGTCACCCCGGTCACCGCGGGCACGCGGCTGGCCTCGTTCTTCTGGATCCAGAGCATGCTGCGCGATGACGGCCAGCGGCGCCTGATGTGGGATCTGGATGTGTCGATCCGCCGGCTCACCCATGACCACCCCGAACACCCTGCGCTGGTGAACCTCACCGGCGTGTATCACAACCTGCTGCGGCAGTGGGCCGATGTCTGAGGCCGCCTCCCCTGCACTGGACGTGGCGGCGCTGGCCGACCAGCTGCGGCACGATCCGGCCGCCGCACTCGCCACGCTGGAGGCTACCGCCCAGCGCGGCGATCCACAGGCGCAGTTCCTGCTCGGCCAGGCCCGCATGGAAGGCCGCGGTATCGCGGCTGATGCGGCCGCGGCCGTGCTCTGGTTCGAGCGCGCCGCCAACGGTGGCCTGGCCATCGCGATGAACATGCTCGGCCGTTGCCACGAACTCGGCACCGGCACCCCGATCAACCCGGCGCTGGCGGCGGTCTGGTACCGCAAGGCGGCCCATGCCGAGCTGGACTGGGGTCTGTACAACCTGGCCAACCTGCTGGCTACCGGGCGAGGCGTGGCCCGCGACGAAGAGGCCGCGTTCGCGTTGTACCTGCGCGCCGCACGGCTTGGCCATGCCAAATCGATGAATCTGGTCGGCCGTTGTCTGGAGGACGGTATCGGGGTCGACGCCGATCCGGCAGCGGCACCGGCCTGGTACCTGCGTTCGGCCGAGGCCGGCGACTTCCGTGGCCAGGCGAGCCACGCCTCCCTGTTGCTCGCCGCCGGCGACGTAGACGGTGCGGCGCAGTGGCTGCGCCGCGCACTCGCCCACGGCAGCCCGTCGTTTCTGGCCCACGTGCGGCCCACATTGGCGGCCTCGCCACATCCCACGATCCGGGGGCTGGTCGCCTGATACCGGGCTCTGCCTCCTCTCGCGGCGGCAACCATTAATCATTCTCATTTGCGTCCGCTAACGAATCTCACCTACAATCCCGCCGCGTTGCCGGTCGGCTGATCGACTGGCCGCTGCACAGGGGCTCGTCTTGCGCCATCCACACCGCCATCGCAGCTTTGCTCCCGCCATGCGCGGGCGTCAGCACGCGTTGTCGACCGTGCTGGCGTGGCTGGGCCTGCTGTCGCTGCTGCTGGCCGGCCTGCCGGTACTGGAGCGCGTTGCCCCGGGCAGCACCGTGATGGTCCTGCAGATGCCGATGGACGAGCGTCCTGCCGGCGGCGGTGAGACCACCGCGCAGGAAGAAGCCCCGGCCAAGCCGCGCCGTGTCGCCAGCGCGCGCCCTGCCCCGACGCCACCGACGCAGCCGTCGCTGCCACCGGTCGTGGAATCGTTGGACTCGCTGATGGCCACGTTGGTGGCACAGCCGCCGCGGGTGCTGCCGGCCATTGATTCGGCACCGGCCACGCCGCTGCCCGCTGCACCCGGTCTGCGCGTCCAGCGCGGCCAGGCCCCACCGCAGGGCTGAATCCGGCCGCCGGCGGCGCCATCGCGCCTGCCCCGTTTGTGTGTGTTCTGCCCGTTCCGGGCCTTCCTGATGCCTGCGCGTGCTGCCGCCCTGCGGCCTGCCACGTCGCCTCCGTTTTTTCCTTGCCGAGGTTACCCCCATGGCCCAGCGCCATCGTCGTCGCATGTCCCTGTCCCGCTGCACCCTGTCCATCGCCCTGCTCGGTGCGCTGAGCACCCCGGCCTTCGCCAACGGCGAGGCCGCCGGTCCGACCACGCTGGACAAGGTGGTCGTCACCGCCGCCGGCTTCGAGCAGAAGATCGCCGATGCCCCGGCCAGCATCAGCGTGATCAGCCGCGAAGAGCTGAGCAAGCGCCCGTACACCAGCTTGGTGGATGCGCTGCGCGACGTGGAAGGCATCGATGTGGGCATGGAGCCGACCGACAAGAACGGCCGCGCCACCATCTCCATGCGGGGCATGCCCTCGGATTACACCCTGGTGCTGATCGACGGTCGCCGCCAGAGCAATGCCGGCAACCTGTACCCGAACAACTTCGGTGGTGGCCAGTTCTCGTACATGCCGCCGCTGGACGCGATCGAACGCATCGAGGTGGTGCGCGGCCCGATGTCCACGCTGTACGGCTCCGATGCGATGGGCGGGGTGATCAACATCATCACCCGCCGCAACCAGACCGAATGGCATGGCGCGGTCACCCAGGGCTTCACCCTGCAGCAGGACGATCAGTTCGGTGATGCACGCAGCACCGATGTCTACCTCAGCGGCCCCCTGATCAAGGACCGCCTGGGCCTGTCGGTGCGCGGCAGCTATTACGACGCCAAAGCCTCCAACCCGGAATGGGATGACCTCCAGCTGCCGGACGGCACGATGTGGTCGCGCAGCATCGGCTTCGGTGGCGGCGGCAAGGCCGTGGCCAACACCAACTGGAACACCGGCCTGCGCCTGAACTTCATCGTCAATGACGACCACGAGCTGTGGCTGGACTACGACGTGTCGCGCCAGAAGTACGACAACAGCGAAGGCCAGACCGGCACCCTGGACAGCCTGGCCAGCCTGTGGCGCGTGGGCAATGCGACGATCCGCAACCCGAACGGTCCGGGCAACATCACCCGCCGCGTGGTGCAGCCGCGCGTGGGCTACACCGCCTACCAGCGCTATGAGCGCGACCAGCTGGCGCTGACCCACCAGGGCCGCTATGAGTTCGGCACCTGGCAGACCACGCTGACCCACATCACCAGCAACAACCTCGGCCGCTCGCTGCCGCTGACGCTGGATGAGCGCGCCGATCTGCAGGGGCTGTGGAACGACGTCTGCCGCCGCACCGGCGCCGCCGCCAACTGCGCGGCGGGTGCACGCAACGGGCTGGGCGCGCTCAACGCCGCCGAACTGGCGCGCCTGCAGGCCTTCCTGCCGCGCCCGCTGCGCACGATGGAGCTGGAGGGCAACGTGCTGGACACCATGCTCGATCTCACCTTCGGCGCGCACAAGCTCACCGTGGGCGGCCAGTACAACGACACCGACATGGTCGATGGCGTGTTCGGCATGGACGGCAACGGCTACAAGAACAACGTCAAGCAGCAGCACCGCATGTGGGCGCTGTTCGCCGAGGACAACTGGTCGCTGACCGATACCCTGACCGCCACGGTCGGCGTGCGCTATGACGATCACAACATCTTCGGCAGTCACGTCAGCCCGCGCGCCTACCTGGTGTGGAATGCCAACGATGCCTGGAGCGTCAAGGGCGGCATCAGCACCGGCTACAAGACGCCGCGTCCGGACCAGCTGTTCCCCGGCATCGTCGGCTTCGGCGGCCAAGGCGTCACCCCGCTGGTCGGCTCGCCCGACCTCAAGCCGGAAACCAGCACCAACTATGAGATCGCCACGTATTACCAAGGCGATCGCTGGGGCTTCAACCTCACCGGCTTCCTCAACAAGTTCGACGACAAGATCGCCAGCGGCGGCACCTTCGCCAACTGCGAAGTCGCCCCGAACGATGGCAGCTACTGCGTGGACATCGGCCCGGGCTGGGCCGAGCTGGGCTACAGCACCTTCGGGCAGAGCGTGAACATCGACAAGGCCGAAACCCGCGGCGTCGAGGCGGCGGCCCAGGTCGATCTGCTGGACAACCTGCAGCTGCGCGGCAACTACACCTGGACCAAGAGCGAGCAGACCAGCGGCATCGGCAAGGGCCTGCCGATCACCGGCAACCCGGCCAGACACATGGCCAATGCCAGCCTGAACTGGCAGATCAGCGAGGCGGTGAGCCTGTCGCTGATCGGCGAAGGCCGCTACGACCGCTACCGCGACACGCTGGTCAGCAATGTCGGCGGCGTCAGCAGCTCGCAGACCCGCTACTACGAGGACTACACGATCTTCCACCTCGGCGGCAGCTGGGACATCAACAACTGGCTGACCGTCAACGCGCGGGTCAACAACCTGTTCGACAAGGACTTCGTCTCGCAGTCCTGCGTGCTGATCAGCGACAGCGAGTTCAGCTGCGTGGACGATTACTCCACCAAGGACCAGCGTCGCAGCTACTGGATCTCATTGAACGCCAAGTTCTGAGGCACACCGCGGCGACGTCCTGAGTGACGTCGCCGCTGGCCTTGACCTCGGGCAGCGCGCCGGCGACGGAACGCTGCCTTCTTTTTTCACAAATTGCGAACCATTCTCATCAATGGTGTAATTCGCCCCTCAGTACTCTGTCTCCCGACCGTGGCCACCAGCGCTCCTTCTTCCAGCGTGCAACAACAACGCCGCGGCTTCTGGCTGCGCACGCTGCACCAGTGGCACTGGATCAGCTCGGCGGTGTGCCTGATCGGCATGCTGCTGTTCGCCGCGACCGGCATCACCTTGAACCACGCCTCCAGGATCGAAGCCACGCCGGAGGTGGTCAGCCGCCAGCTGGAGCTGCCTGCCGACCTGCTCGGCAAGCTTGGCGACCGCGCCGATGGCAAGGCACCGATCCCCCGCGCGGCCAGCCGCTGGCTGGATGCGCAGCTCGGCATCTCGATCGGGCGCCGCCCGGCCGAATGGTCCGACGGCGAAATCTATCTCTCCATGCCCAGCCCCGGCGCGGATGCCTGGCTGAGCATCGACCGCGAAACGGGCGACGTGGAGTACGAATCCACCGCGCGCGGTTGGGTGTCCTATTTCAATGATCTGCACAAAGGGCGCAATGCCGGGCCAGCCTGGGGCTGGTTCCTGGATATCTTCGCCGTGGCCTGCCTGGTGTTCTGCATCACCGGCCTGTTCCTGCTGCACCTGCATGCCCGCCAGCGCCGCATGACCTGGCCGCTGGTCGGCCTGGGCCTGCTGATCCCGCTGCTGATCGCCCTGATCCTCATCCACTGACCTTTCTTTCCGGAGCCGCACCATGCGCGTCACCCTGACCATCGCCCTGAGCGGCCTGCTGGCCACCTCGCCGGCCTATGCCACCACCCTGGACATCAATGTCGAGGTGCCCAAGCTCAACGTGGCCGAGTATCACCGCCCGTATGTGGCCGTGTGGCTGGAAGGCGCCGACCAGAAGGTCGCCGCCAACCTGTCGGTCTGGTATCAGCAGACCGGCAACGCCGAAGGCCATGGCACCAAGTGGTTGCCCGACCTGCGCCAGTGGTGGCGCAAGAGCGGCCGCACGCTGGAGGTGCCGGTGGACGGCGTGACCGGCCCGACCCGTCCGGTCGGCAAGCACGCGCTGTCGTTCAACGACAAGCAGCCCGCGCTCAAGGCGCTGGCACCGGGCAACTACACCCTCGTGGTGGAAGCGGTGCGCGAAGTCGGCGGACGCGAACTGCTCAAGATCCCCTTCACCTGGCCGGTCACGTCCGCACAGTCGGGCAAGGCCCAGGGCGCGACCGAACTCGGTCTGGTCACCCTGACCGCCAAGCCCTGATCCCTCATCCACCTGGAGTTTTTCGATGAAGCGCACGCTCGTCCTCGCCGCCGCCATGGCCGCCGCACTTCCGTTCTCCGCCCTGGCCCACAAGGCCTGGCTGCAGCCCTCGCAGACCGTGATCGCGGGTACCAACCCGTGGATCACCGTCGATGCGGCTGTTTCCAACGACCTGTTCTACTTCAACCATGTGCCGCTGCGCCTAAACAACCTGGTCATCACCGCGCCGGACGGCAGCACCGTGCAGCCGCAGAACGCGGCGACCGGCAAGTTCCGCAGCGTGTTCGATGTCGAACTGACCCAGCAGGGCACCTACCGCCTGGCCACGATCAACAATGGGCTGTCGGCCAGCTGGGAAGAAGACGGCAAGCCCAAGCGCTGGCGCGGCACCCCTGCCACCTTCGCCACCGAGGTACCGAAGAACGCGAAGAACCTGCAGGTCTCGCAGTCGGTCGGTCGCGTGGAAACCTTCGTCACCAATGGCACCCCGAACGACACCGCGCTCAAGCCGACCAACCAGGGCATCGAGATGATCGCGCTGGCCCACCCGAACGATCTGGTCGCCGGTGAAGCCGCACGCTTCCGCGTGCTGGTCGACGGCAAGCCGGCCGCCGGCCTGGACTTCGAGATCACCCGCGGCGGCACCCGGTACCGCAACGCACAGGAAGAGATCAAGGTCAGTACCGATGCCAAGGGCGAGTTCGCCGTGACCTGGCCGGAAGCGGGCATGTACTGGCTGGAAACCGGCACCGAGGACAGCAAGACCTCGATCAAGGAAGCCAAGAAGCGTCGCCTGAGCTACGTGGCCACGCTGGAAGTGCTGCCGGAGTAACGGCATCCGGCGTGCGTTGCGCGCGCCGTCCTCCCCACCCGCCCCCGCCGACCTGACGGGGGCTTTTCACCCGACGCATTCCGGCCATCGGGCTTACCAAGGCCCGACCTGCCCACCCCCATGACCAACCCGGATTTCGACATCGCCCGCCTCGGTGGCCACACCATGGGCACCACCTGGCAGGTAAAACTGGCCGTGGCGCGCACCCGCGACCTGCACCCGTTGCATGCCGGCATCCAGGCGCAGTTGGATGCCATCGTGGCGCAGATGAGCACGTGGGAAGCCGACAGCGATATCGCGCGCTTCAACCGTGCCTCCGCCGGTGAATGGCAGGTGCTGCCGCCGTTGTTCGATACGGTGATGCAGTGTGCGCTGAAGATCGCGCAGCGCAGCGGCGGCGCCTTCGATCCCACCGTAGGCCCGCTGGTGGCGCTGTGGGGGTTCGGGGCGCAGGCGCAGGCCCGGCGGATTCCCGATGCCGACACGCTGGCGGCAACGCGCGCGCGCTGTGGCTGGGAACGCCTGCAGTGGCAGCCCGGTCGCCTGCTGCAACCCGGCGGACTGGCACTGGATCTGTCGGCGATCGCCAAGGGCTTTGGTGTCGATCAGGTCAGTGCGTGGCTGCGCCAGAACGGGGTACACGCCGCACTGGTGGAGGTCGGCGGCGAGCTGCACGGGTTTGGTCACAAGCCCGATGGCCAGCCGTGGCGCGTGCTGGTGGAATCGGCACCGGAGGAAGACGCGCAGGCCACCTATCCGCCGCGCGTGCTGGCACTGACGGACCGCGCAGTCGCCACCTCCGGTGATCGCTGGCACCACTTCGAGCAGGGCGGCGAGCAGTTCAGCCACACGCTGGATCCGCGCATCGGTGCGCCGGTCACGCGCGCTGCGGCGGCCGTCACCGTGGTTGCCGACAGCGCCATGCAGGCCGACGCCTGGGCCACGGCGCTGACCGTGATGGGCAGGGACGAGGGCATGGCATTTGCGCGCACCCATGCGCTGGCCGCACGCTTTGTCGGCCGTGGCGCGCACGGTAGCGAGGAATCCATGAGTCCTGCATTCGAGCAGTTGCTTGCCGACGACCGCGTGGGCGCGGCATGAGCCTGCGCCCATCGCGTGCGTGGCTGGGCAACCTGATGGTGATGGTGCTGCTGGGCGTCATTGCCTGGGCGCTGCTGCGCCTGCATCTGGGCGACGCCTGGTGGCCAGCCGCACCGTTGGCCGCGCATTGGCGCTGGGCAGCGGGGAGCCTGGTGCTCTATGCCGCGTTCTGCACCCTGATCTGGTGGCGTGGACGACCCCGGCAGGCGCGGGTGGCCGACAACGGGCCCGCACCGATCCTGCTGGTCTGGGCCAGCCAGACCGGCTTCGCACAGCAGCTGTGCGACCGCAGCGCAGAGGCATTGCGCGCTGCCGGGCTGCCAGTGCGCATCCGTGCGCTGCATGCGGTGACGGCCGAGCTTCTGCAGCGCAGCGCACAGGTGCTGTTCGTGGTCAGCACCACCGGCGAGGGCGATGCTCCGGATCATGCCCTGCCCTTCCTGCGCAAGGTGATGCCGCAGGCGCCCGCACTGCCCCACCTGCAGTACGGCGTGCTGGCCCTGGGCGATCGCAGCTATGGCCATTTCTGCGCCTTCGGCCACCAGCTCGACGCATGGCTGCGCCAGCGTGGTGCCCACCCGCTGTTCGATACGGTTGAAGTGGACAATGCCGATCCCGGTGCGCTGCGCCACTGGCAGCAGCTGCTCGGCCAGCTTGGCGGCGAAGCCACCGAGCTGCCGGACTGGACGCCGGCCGAGTATCTGCCCTGGCAACTGCAGGCGCGGCATCTGGAAAATCCGGGCAGCCCGGGGGCACCGACCTACCGGATCACCCTGGTGCCTGCCGATGGCACCCTGCCGGTCTGGCAGGCCGGCGACGTGGTCGAGATCGGGCCGCAGCATGCACCGGCGGACGTCGAAGCCTGGCTGCGCAAGACGCCGTGGGCGGGCGACACGTTCATCGATGGGCAGACGCTGCGTGCGCATCTTTCGCGCGCGCATCTGCCCGGTGCTGAGGAGATGGCGGCGCTTGCCGACCCAGATGCCGTGGTCGCCGCGTTGCGTCCCCTGCCTCACCGGGAATACTCCATCGCCACCCTGCCCGCCGAAGGCCAGGTGCAACTGCTGCTGCGCCGCCAGCTGCGGCCCGATGGCACGCCGGGCCTGGGCAGCGGCTGGCTGTGCGATCACGCTGCGCTCGGTGGGCGCATCGATCTGCGCTTCCGCAGCAACCCGAACTTCCATGGTGTGGCGGCGGCAACGCCGTTGATCCTGATCGGCAACGGCACCGGCATCGCCGGCCTGCGCGCGCACCTGCGCGAGCGGATCAGCGCCGGCGCGCGCCGCAACTGGCTGCTGTTCGGCGAGCGTACGGCCGCGCACGATTTCTTCTTCGGCGACGACCTGCGCGCCTGGAAGCGCGACGGCTGGATCGCACGGCTGGATACGGTGTTCAGTCGCGACGGTGGTGAGCATCACTACGTGCAGGACCGGCTGCAGGCGCAGATCCACATGCTGCAGCAGTGGGTGCACGACGGTGCCACGATCCTGGTCTGCGGCAGCCTGCAGGGCATGGCGCCCGCGGTGGATGCGGTGATCGAGCAGGCGCTGGGCCGCGACGGCAAAGAAGCGCTGATCGTGGCCGGACGCTACCGGCGCGACGTGTACTGAGGAGTGCCTGCAGGCCCTCAGGCGTTGCGGCCCACCGCACTGACGCGGATCGCCAACAACTCCCCGCCGCCGTGCAACGCAAAGCGGCGGCGCTCGCCGGCAGCCAACCAGGCGGTATCACCGGCGGCCAGCGGTGCCAACAACGGCTCCCCTTCAAATTCGGCCTGGCCGGCCAGCAGATGGATCGCCCACGCCGCCTCGGGTTCGGTGAAAAAGAACATGCTGCCGACCAATGGCCGATGCAGCAGCTCGGCCTGGACCGCATCGCGCCGCCACATCAGATTGAAATCGTGGGTCACCCCGTCGACCAGTTCGCCGGTCACCTGCGCTTCGCCGGCAAACCGCAGCCGGTCGTGCGGCGGCATCAGCGTGTGCAGCGCGCCATCGTCGAAACGCAAGCGCAGGCCCTCGCCACGCAGCAGCACCAGTTCGCGCTCGATGCCCGGAAACGCCGAGAACGCGGCGTCCTGCTCGATCTCGGCGATCGACAGGCGCACCTGCCAATCGTCGTTGTCGGGCACGCGCAGGATTTCGCGGGTCCAGCCCAGGCCATTGCGCCAGCGTTCGCGGCGGTACTCGAAAGCGGGAATGACGCGGCTGACCGCGCTCAGGACGGTATCGGTGGACATGGCCCTAGTGTGCCTGAGCCGAGGTGGGCAGTCCTGTCAGGACATACCGCCGCAATCGGGTTCCAGCAGCCGCGAACGCGCCAGCCAGTCCTTGTCCGGGTAGTACGCGAACACCATCGTGCCGCCGCGCAGGCTGTCGATCAGCGGCCGCGCCACCGACAACCGCACCGCCGGGCAGCCCAGGCTGCGGCCCAGGCGCCCCTGCAGCCGTGCGATCGCCGGGTTCACGTACGGCGCGCCATGGATGACGATCGCGCGGTCGCGGGCATGGTCGTTGAAGCCGGGTTCCAGCCCTTCCAGCCGCAGCGAGTAGCCGTTGCCGCCCATATAGGTTTCCTTGGCCGTGAACGCGCCCAGGCTGGACATGAAGCTGCCGTCCTTGTTGGAGAAATGCTGGGTGCGGTTGTCACCGCTGTTGCGCCCATGCGCAACCCACTCCTCGAACAGCAGCCGCTGGCTGGTCAGATCGAAAATCCACATGCGCGGTTCGGTCGACGGCCGCGAGTAATCGATCACGCTCAACTTACCCGGGTCGACGCCGAGCTCCGGCCGGCGCAACGCACAGCGCATCGCGCGCGCCGCCAGCTGCAGAACGTGCTTGTCCGCCGCAGGGGCGGCCTTGGCCAGCATCTCGGCCATCTGCACCGGGCTGCCGGTCGGCGCCGGCGCAGGGCTGGCCGCGCCCGCCGTGGTGGACGCGATCAGGCCACAGAACGCAGCAGGCAGCAATTTCACAACGGGCATGGGCAGCTCACCAGGCGGAGGCAACCCTTACAAAGTGGACCCACCGGCGTCGGATTCCAAGACAGGCTGCAGGTTCTGTTCATCGGCCACCGGGTGTACCGCCGGCAGGCTGGTCACCAGCAGCGTGGTGCCGGGCACCAGCACGCTGTAAAGCTGTTCGGCGAATTCCGGCGGCAGCGCCATCGGCAGGCTCGGCGTGGCGAGCAGGTCCGGGGTCGCATTGGCGGCGGTCTGGCCCAGCAGCGGATACGCGGTCCAGCGGTGCAGCGGACGATGCGGGTCCAGCGGGCTGGGGTTGTCCTGGTAGCCCTGGCCCATCACGAACAGGGTGGTCCCCTCGAAGGCCGGCAGCGCCTTGGCTTCCAGCCGCGACTCGCCGATCAGCACGCCATCGCGCAGCACGTACAGGCGCTGGTCGTGCAGGCTGACCAGGATGCCGACCTGGCCGGCCGGTGCGGCCGCATCGTTCCAGTAGTGCGCGGGTGCGTCGGTGCTCTCCACCAGCGGCTTGCCGGTGCTGCTGACCGGGGCCAGCACGGCCGGATAGGCCAGCGTCATCGGCGCGCTCTTGGCATCGGCCACCACCACGGTATCGCCGCGATGGGTCTCGCCGAACAGCTTCTGCGCGAACGCCTGCGGCAACCGCACGCAGCCGTGCGAGGCCGGATGCCCGGGCAGGCTGCCGCCGTGCAGCGCGATGCCGTCCCAGGTCAGGCGCTGCATGTACGGCATCGGGGCGCTGTTGTACAGGTTGGATTTGTGGTCCTTGTCCTTCTGCAGGATCGTGAACACACCGGTCGGGGTTTCGTGCCCGGCCTTGCCCGAGCTGATCGTGCTCATGCCGATCGCGATGCCGTTGCGGTACACGTAAGCGCGCTGCTCATCGAGGCTGACCACCAGCACGATCGGGCCGGACGGGGAGATCTCCGGATGCCAGAGGAACTCGCCGGGCTTGAGATCGGTGGGGCCGCGCGGGGCCTCGGTCGTCCTGCTGGCCGTCGGCGCAGTGTTGGCGGCCGTGGCGGGAAGCATCCCGGTCGCCAACAGCGTTCCGAGCGCCAGACTCAACAGCGTGCTGCGTACTGCCATGTCGTGCATCCATTCGAAGAGATGCCGCCACGCTACACGAAGTGCCGCCATGCGTTCGCGAAAACCACGGGCGGCCACGCGTCGTATTTCGTTCGCCCCAAACAGTAATTGCCCGGCCACACCTCCGTGTGCAGACCGGGCAATCGATACATCCTTGTCGGCATCCCGCCTTCCCCCTGTGCGTCCTGCGCAGTCTGGGTGCCGGCCATGCTCCGTGCACTCGGCCGTATATGCTTCCGCCATCTCAGCCCTTCCCGGGGTCTGGATGCCACCGTCCTGGTGGGTCCGCGCCGCTCCTTCCGCGCCGCCTCCGTGCGTGCCGCCTCCCTGCAGCGGTCGGTGCCACCGCGGCATCCTGCCGTGGCAGCCAGTGACCGGCATCCTGCCCGTCCCGACGTGTCCTGTTGTTCAGCGCCTTGGTACGGTGGCCGGCGCTGCCCTCCTGGGCGGTGCCTGGACCGGCGCCTGCCTGGCCCCGGTGGTCATCCGTTGTCGATTCCGTTCGACGGTAGCTGTCCCTATCCCCTTCACCCGCGCCAGATCCTCGACGCGTTCAAAAGGGCCGTGTTGTCGCCGGTATGCGACGATCGCTTCGGCCTTCATCGGGCCCACGTTCGCCAATCCCTGCTGCAGCGTCGACGCATCCGCCGTATTGATGTTGATCCGGTCGGCCGCGAAGGCCATTCCGCTCAACAGCAGTCCCAGCACCAGCGCCCTGCACGAAAACCAAGGTCCCACTGTGTAGCTCCTTGTGGCTCGGAACCGGCCCCTGCCGGCAATCCTGTCGAAGGTTCCAGCGTCCCTCGCCACATACACACAGCCTATCGTCCACGGCGCCTTCACACAGCAGGCCTAACACCCGACGTGATGTAGGGAAATACCTACCCCAGCGCAGGCGTAGAATGGACGGACTTGTCAAAAGCACTCCGGAGTTCAGATGGACAGCGCCAAGCTCGGCCAATTCGTCAGTGAAAAGTGGGACAACGAGATCGTCCCGCAATTGGTCGATTACATCCGTATCCCCAACAAATCGCCGATGTTCGACGCCGATTGGGTCGCCAACGGCTACATGGAACAGGCCGTCACCCTGATGGAAACCTGGGCCAAGGCCCAGAACCTGCCCGGCCTGACCGTCGAGGTCGTGCGCCTGGAAGGCCGCACCCCGCTGCTGCTGCTGGAAATCCCGGCCTCCGGCGCCGAGACCGGCGACGACACCATCCTGCTGTACGGCCATCTGGACAAGCAGCCGGAAATGACCGGCTGGGACGATGACCTGGGCCCGTGGATCCCGGTGCTGCGCGGCGACAAGCTGTACGGCCGCGGCGGCGCCGATGACGGCTACGCGATGTTCGGTTCGCTGGCCGCCGTGCTGGCGCTGCAGGAACAGGGCCTGCCGCACGCGCGCTGCGTGATCCTGATCGAAGCCTGCGAAGAATCCGGCAGCTACGACCTGCCCGCCTACGTTGATCACCTGGCCGAGCGCATCGGCAAGCCGTCGCTGGTGGTGTGCCTGGATTCGGGCTGCGCCAACTACGACCAGCTGTGGTGCACCACCTCGCTGCGCGGCCTGACCGGCGGCAACTTCTCGGTCAAGGTGCTCAACGAAGGCGTGCATTCCGGCGATGCCTCCGGCGTGATCCCGTCCAGCTTCCGCCTGCTGCGCCAGCTGATCTCGCGCATCGAGGACGAGAACACCGGCCGCATCCTGATCGACGGCATGAATGTAGAGATCCCGGCCGAGCGCCAGGAACAGGCCAAGCGCGCCGCTGAAGTGGTGGACACCGCCATCTTCGAGAAATTCCCGATGGTCGACGGCCTGCGCCCGATGAACGATGACCTGGCCGAACTGGTGCTCAACCGCACCTGGCGCCCGGCGCTGTCGGTCACCGGTGTGGACGGCCTGCCGCCGCTGGCCTCGGCCGGCAACGTGCTGCGCCCGCATACCGCGGTGAAGCTGTCGCTGCGCCTGCCCCCGACCGCCGACGGCAAGGCCTGCGGCGAGCTGCTCAAGGAAGCGCTGCTGCGCGATCCGCCGAACGGCGCCGAAGTGAAGCTGGACCTGGAGAAGGCCTCCAGCGGCTGGAACGCCCCGGCCATGGCGCCGTGGCTGACCCAGGCGATCGACGATGCCAGCCAGACCTTCTTCGGCAAGCCGGCGATGTACATGGGCGAAGGCGGCTCGATCCCGTTCATGGGCATGCTCGGCGAGAAGTTCCCGGGCGCGCAGTTCATGATCACCGGCGTGCTCGGCCCGCACTCCAACGCACACGGCCCGAACGAGTTCCTGCACATCCCGATGGGCAAGCGCGTGACCTCGTGCGTGTCCAAGGTGATCAGCGAGCATTACGCGGCCAGCCTGCGTGGCGAGACCAGCGGTTCGCCGGTCGCCGCCGACAGCGGTACCCGTCACGGCGGCCACGGCTGCTGCTGACGTTGGCGGACGCAGCCCGGCCTTGCTAGGCTGCGTCCACCTCTACTGACGCATTTGGCATGAACGGACTGTTTGGCAGCACCAGCTGGCTCTACATCATCCTGGTCGGCTTCGTCGTCGGTCTGCTCGGGCGTTTCTTCATGCCGGGCAACAACCGCATGGGCTGCCTGCTGACCATCGTGCTCGGCATCGTCGGCGCCCTGCTGGCCGGCTGGTTCGGCCAGTACATGGGCTGGTATGCCCGCGGCGAGCCGGCCGGTTTCATCGGCGCGACCCTGGGTGCGGTCGCGGTCCTGGCCGTGCTGCGGTTGTTCAGCAGCAAGCGCTGAGCATCGCCCTTTCTTCCCGCGCGCCGTCCGGCGCCGCTTCGACGTACCCGTCCATGAACGATCCCGCTTCCGATCCGCTGCGCGCCGAACACCGCCGGCAGTGGACCTGTGCCGCCCTCGGCGACCCGGCCACTGCGCTTGACCGTGCGTCGGTCGATGCCGGTTTCCGCAGCTACTGGCGCGCCACCAGCGCGCGCGGCAGCCACATCGTGATGGACTCCCCGCCCGGGCTGGAGGACGTGCGCCCGTGGCTGCGCATGCACGACCTGCTCGAGCCCAACGGCGTGCGCGTGCCGCAGGTCCTGGCGCGCGATGAGGACAACGGTTTCCTGCTGCTGGAAGACCTGGGCGGCCCGACCCTGGCGCGCCATATCGACAATGACAACGCCGATGCCTGGTTCGATGCCGCCTTCGCGCAGCTGATCCGGCTGCAGTCGATCCCCGTGCCGGAGGGCATGGGCAGCTTCGGCGAGGCGCTGCTGCAGCGTGATGCCGGGCTGTTCGACGAATGGTTCCTGCAACGTCACCTCGGCCTGGCACTGGACGGCGGCGAGATCGAGCACCTGCAGCGCATGCACCGCCTGCTGATGGACAACGCCCTGCAGCAGCCGCAGGTGCTGACCCACCGCGATTTCATGCCGCGCAACCTGATGCCGATCGACGGCGGGCCGGCCGTGCTGGATTTCCAGGATCTGGTGCGCGGGCCGATCGCCTACGACCCGGTCAGCCTGTTCAAGGATGCGTTCCTGAGCTGGCCGATCGAACGCGTGGACGCGTGGTTGGCGCGCTATCACGCGCTCGCCCTGGCCGCCGGCCTGCCGGTGCGGCCGTGGCCGCAGTTCCTGCGCGACGCCGACTGGATGGGCGTGCAGCGCCACCTGAAGATTCTCGGCCTGTTCGTGCGCCTGCGCGACCGCGACGGCAAGGGTCACTACTTCGAGGATGCACCCCGTTTCATCCGCTATCTGGATGAAGTGCTGCCGCGCCATCCCGAGCTGGCCCCACTGCACGACCTGTTCGAGCTGCGCATCAAACCGGCCCTGGCCCGCATCGCCGAACCGGTGCAGGCGCGCCCATGAAGGCCATGATCTTCTCGGCCGGCAAGGGCGAGCGCATGCGCCCGCTGACCCTGCACACGCCCAAGCCACTGCTGGTGGCCGGGGGCAAGCCGCTGATCGTGTGGCACCTGGAACGGCTCGCTGCCGCCGGCATCGATGAGGTGGTGATCAACACCGCCTGGCTGGGTGACCAGTTCGCACCCGCCTGGGCGACGGTGCGCGCTGGGGGCTGCGCCTGCACTTCATCGATGAGGGCGCCGTGCCGCTGGAAACCGGTGGCGGCATCCTCAATGCCCTGCCGATTCTCGGCGAGGCACCGTTCTTGGTGATCAACGGCGATGTGTGGACGGATATGGAGGTCGCCACGTTGCCGCGCACGCCTGCCGGCGATGCGCATCTGGTGCTGGTCGACAATCCCGCGCAGCACCCGCGCGGTGATTTCATCCTGCACGCCAATGGTCGCGTCAGTGATGACGGCGACAGCGCGCGGCTCACCTATGCCGGTATCGGCGTGTACCGCCCGGCGATCCTCGACGGCTGGCGGGCGGTGATCGGCGACACCACCGGGGCCGGCGCGACACCGCCGCAGTTCAGCCTCGTCCCCCTCCTGCGCCACGCGATGGCGCAGGGCCGTGTGACCGGCCAGCACCATCGCGGCCGATGGACCGACGTAGGCACGCCGGAGCGTCTGGCGCAGCTGGACGCCCAGTTGCAATCCCCGCACGGATAAAACACCGCGCCCCCCCTTTGGGCGACCCGGAGGTAGAGCCGACCGTTGGTCGGCTGCTCTCCG
>NZ_KV791261.1:0-61645 GCF_001807865.1 Stenotrophomonas sp. HMSC10F06
GCTGAAGCTCCTCCAGCAACACAGTTGCTACCCGTTCCGGCGGTACAATCGCGTTCCCCTTTTGAATCGTGGAGCTTCCATGTCCCGCCAGATCATCACCAGCACCAACGCCCCGGCCGCGATCGGACCGTATTCGCAGGCCGTGCGCGCCGGCAATACCGTGTACTTCTCCGGCCAGATCCCGCTGGACCCGGCCACCGGTGACATCGTTGGTGCCGGCGACATCGAGGCGCAGGCGCGTCGTGCGTTCGACAACCTGAAGGCCGTGGCCGAAGAGGCCGGCGGTTCGCTGGACCAGATCGTCCGGCTGGGCCTGTACCTGACCGATCTGGGCGAGTTCGCCAAGGTCAATGCGGTGATGCAGGACTACTTCAAGGCGCCGTTCCCGGCGCGTTCGACCATCGAAGTGTCGGGCCTGCCGAAGGCGGCCAACTTCGAAGTCGATGCGGTGATGGTGCTCGACCAGGCCTGACGTGGCGCGGTCACGGGCTCCTGCACCGGCGCTGGCCGCGGCCGGGGAGGCATCGTTGTCGATGCTCTCCGGTATCGGGCCGGCGGTGGCGACCAAGCTGGCTGCCCGTGGCCTGTCCTCGCTGCAGGATCTGTGGCTGCACCTGCCGCTGCGCTATGAAGACCGGACCCGGCTGACCACCATCGCCCGGTTGCAGCCGGGCGTGGCGGCACAGGTGGAAGGACGGGTGAGTGCGGTCGAGCGCGGATTCCGTGGTCGGCCGGTGCTCAAGGTCGCCATCGAAGATGATTCCTACGGCACGCTGGTGCTGCGGTTCTTCCACTTCCGCGCCCAGCAGGTCTCGCAGTTCGCCATGGGCACGCGCATCCGCTGCTACGGCACCGCCAAGCCCGGTCATCTCGGGCTGGAGATCGTCCACCCCAGCTACCGGGTGATGGGCAGCAATGACGATGACGAGCTCGGCGACAGCCTCGACCCGGTCTATCCGGCGGTCGAAGGGGTCGGGCCGGCGACGATGCGCCGGTTCATCGGGTTGGCGCTGGACCGGTTGCCGGAAGAATCCACGCTGGAACTGCTGCCGGCCGGCTGGTTGTCCGGGCTGGGCCTGCCCTCGCTGCGCAGTGCGTTGCTGACGGTGCACCGGCCACCGCCGGATGCGGATCTGGCGGCGCTGGCCGCGGGGCGGCATCCGGCGCAACGCCGGCTGGCGATGGAAGAACTGCTGGCACATCACCTCAGCCTGCGGCGTCAGCGCATGGCGCTGCAGGCCCATCACGCGCCGTCGTTGCGCGGGCAGGGCGCGTTGGTGGCCCAGCTGCGCGACAGCCTGCCGTTCCAGTTGACCGGTGCGCAGCAGCGCGTGTTCGAGCAGATCCGCAAGGACCTGGCCAAGGCGCATCCGATGCTGCGGCTGGTGCAGGGCGATGTCGGCTCGGGCAAGACCGTGGTCGCCGCCCTGGCGGCGATGCTGGCGGGGGAGCGGGGCAAGCAGGTCGCGCTGGCCGCGCCGACCGAACTGCTGGCCGAGCAGCACATGAACAATCTTCGCGCCTGGCTGGCCCCGCTGGGCGTGCGCACCGCATGGCTGGCCGGCAAGGTCACCGGCAAGGCGCGCGCCAAGGTGCTGGCCGAGGTCGCCTCGGGCGAGGCACAGGTGGTGGTCGGCACGCACGCGCTGATGCAGGAAAGCGTGGTGTTCAAGGACCTGGCGCTGGCGATCGTCGATGAGCAGCACCGCTTCGGCGTGCATCAACGCCTGGCCCTGCGCGACAAGGGCGCCGACGGACGCAGCGTGCCGCACCAGCTGGTGATGACGGCCACGCCGATTCCGCGCACGCTGGCGATGTCCGAATACGCCGATCTGGACGTGTCGGCCATCGACGAACTACCCCCCGGGCGCACGCCGGTGCAGACCGTGGCGCTCAACAACGACCGTCGCCCGGAGCTGATCGAACGCATCGCGGTGGCGTGCCGCGAAGGCCAGCAGGTGTACTGGGTCTGCACGCTGATCGAAGAAAACGAAGAACTCGATGCCACGCCGGCCCAGGCCACGTTCGAATCGCTGCAGGCGTTGCTGCCCGGCGTGCGCGTCGGGCTCGTGCACGGGCGGCTGAAGGCGAGCGAGAAGCTGGCCACGATGGTCGCCTTCAAGGCCGGCGAGATCGATCTGCTGGTCGCCACCACCGTGATCGAAGTGGGCGTGGACGTTCCCAATGCGTCGTTGATGATCATCGAGAACGCCGAGCGCCTCGGCTTGGCCCAGCTGCACCAGCTGCGCGGCCGGGTAGGGCGCGGCTCGGCGGTGTCGCGCTGCGTGCTGCTGTACCAGGCGCCGCTGTCGAACATGGCGCGCGAGCGGCTGGAGACGATGCGGCAGACCAACGATGGTTTCCTGATCGCGGAGAAGGACCTGGAACTGCGTGGCCCCGGCGAACTGCTGGGGACGCGGCAGACCGGCCTGGCCGGGTTCCGCATGGCCGATCTGGCCCGCGATGCGGACCTGCTGCCGGGCGTGCACGATCTGGCCGAGCGGCTGCTGGCGGAGGCGCCTGACGTGGCCGACCAGGTGGTGCGGCGCTGGATTGGCACGGCCGTGCGCTACGCATCGGCGTAAAGCAGCGCCGAAACGGCCCATCCGGTCGTGGGCGGGCCGATCGACGCGGCACCATTCAACCCTGTACCGACCAACGGTCGGTACCTGCCTGCGCCCGAGCACCCCCGCCTTGTATTTGTCATGGCAGGGTGCGAAAGTCCCTTGCCGATTATCAAGACGGCAACGATGAGCAAGAAGATTCCGCTGTTGATCGACACCGACCCGGGTGTCGATGATGCCCTGGCCCTGTTGATGGCCTTCGCCGATGAGCGCCACGATATCGTGGGCCTGACCATCGCCGCCGGCAACGTTGGCCTGGACCACACGGTCCGCAATGCCCTGAAACTGTGCGAAGTGGCTGGCCGCGACGATGTGCCGGTCTACGCCGGTACCGCCGATCCGCTGCTGCACCCCTCCGTTGATGCCGCCCACGTGCATGGCGCCGACGGCTTTGGCGATGTGAACCTGCCAGCGGCCAAGCGCCAGGCCGAGGCCGAGCATGCCGCGCTGGCGATCCTGCGCCTGTCGCACGAATACGCCGGTGAACTGTTCCTGGTCGCGCTCGGCCCGCTGACCAACCTGGCCCTGGCCCTGAAACTCGACCCGACCCTGCCGCAGCGCGTGAAGCGCTTCCTGGTGATGGGCGGGGCGGTAACCTGCCACGGCAACATCACCCCGGCGGCCGAGTTCAACATCGCCTTCGATCCCGAAGCGGCGCACGTGGTGTTCACCGGCTTCCCGCACATCGAAGTGGCCGATTGGGAAGCCACGGTCGCCCACGGCCTGCTGCATGCGGATGTCGAGAAGTGGCTGGCGGCCGATACCGACAAGGCCCGCTTCTACGAGTTGATCTCGCGCCAGACCCGCCTGTGGTCCGAAGACAGCCGTGGCGAGCGCTGGTTCGCCGCCGATGCCCTGGCCATGGCCTGGGCACTGCAGCCCGAGGGTGCCCTGCGGGTCGAATCGCGTCCCCTGAACGTGGAACTGGCCGGCGTGCACAGCCGGGGTGCTACCATTGTCGACTGGAACCGCCAGACCGGGCAGCCTGACAACACCCAGCTGCTGATGGCCTACGACCAGGGTCGCTTCGAGGCCCAGGTGAGGGCGGCACTCGGCGTCTGACGACGCCGCTGCGGCGGACCTTTCGCACGGTTGATGGACCCGGCTTGCCCTTTGCGGCGGCCGGGACTATAATGCCGCTCTTGACCACCAGCCCTTATTACGGTGCGCGCCCATGAAGGCCGATATTCATCCTGCTTACCGCGACGTGGTTTTCCACGACGTTACCTCTGATTTCAAGATCCTGACCCGTTCGACCATGTCCACCAAGGACACGATCAAGTGGGAAGACGGCAACGAGTACCCGCTCGTCAAGGTTGAAATCTCCTCGGCTTCGCATCCGTTCTACACGGGCAAGCACAAGGTGATCGACACCAGCGGCCGTATCGACAAGTTCCAGAAGCGTTTCGGCAAGCCGGCGCCGACCGCGGCCTGAGCTGTCAACGCAGCTGCATGAAAACAACGGTCGCCTTGGCGGCCGTTGTTTTTTGTTGTTTCCGGATTGCTGAACGCCAGGTGAGGCCCGTGCGCCCCGCCGACGGAACGCTGTGTCCGTGATCGGGCGCCATGCCTTGGGACGACTGCAACAGCGCCTTTGCCGCGACCCGGAACCTGCGTCTACGACTTCCGTCCTAGGGCGTCGAAAATGTTGCTGTGCGATAATGGCGGGATCCACGATAACGATCGTGGACTTCCTTCACGTGCCTGACCCATGCGCTTGGGCGGGCGCCTTCCCTCGAGGAGCGCACACAGTGTCCGATCTTGATCAGGTCACGCTCAACGCCGGCGACAAGTCGGTTGTTCTGCCAGTCATCAAACCCACGCTCGGCAACGATTGCGTCGATATCTCGAAGCTGACCAAGGAAACCGGTCTCTTCACGTACGACTCCGGCTTCACCGCCACCGCCAGCTGCAAGTCCGCCATCACCTACATCGACGGTGACAAGGGCGTGCTGCTGTATCGCGGCTATCCCATCGAGCAGCTCTCGGAAAAGTCGAGCTACGTCGAAGTGGCCTACCTGCTGATCAACGGCGAGCGTCCGAGCGCCGAGCAGCTGAAGGCCTTCACCGACGAGCTGGCCGCCGAGGCCGATGTGGATCCGTCGATCAACACGCTGATCGGCAGCTTCGCCAAGGATGCCCATCCGATGGCCATCCTGACCGCCGCCATCGCGCAGCTGTCGGGCATCTACCACGCCTCGCTGGATCTGTCCGACGCCGAACAGCGTCGCCACGCCGCCGTGCGCCTGATCGCCAAGGTGCCGACCCTGTCGGCCCTGATCTACCGCCACGGCAAGGGCCTGCCGGCCAACAAGCCGGACACCTCGCTGGATTACGTCAGCCGCTTCCTGAAGCAGACCTTCGAGTCGGCCGATGGCCAGTACGAGCTGAACCAGGACGTGGTCAAGGCGCTGGATCTGCTGTTCATCCTGCACGCCGATCACGAGCAGAACGCCTCGACCTCGACCGTGCGCCTGGTCGGTTCGACCGGTGCAAACCCGTATGCGTCGGTCGCCGCTGGCGTCACCGCGCTGTGGGGTCCGGCCCACGGCGGTGCCAACGAAGCCGTGCTGAAGATGCTCGAAGAGATCGGTTCGGCCGACAACGTCGAGTCCGCCGTGCTCAAGGCCAAGGACAAGACCTCCGGCTTCCGCCTGATGGGCTTTGGCCACCGCGTGTACAAGAACTTCGACCCGCGCGCCAAGGTCATCGGTGTGATGACCGGCAAGGTGCTGGAACAGCTGGGCGTGCAGGATCCGCTGCTGGACGTTGCCGTCAAGCTGGAGCAGGCCGCGCTGCAGGATGACTACTTCGTCGCCCGCAAGCTGTACCCGAACGTCGATTTCTACAGCGGCATCATCTACAAGGCGCTGCAGATCCCGACCGAAATGTTCACCGTCATGTTCGCCCTCGGCCGTACCTCCGGCTGGGTGGCCCATTGGCTGGAACAGCAGGTCGATCCGGAAATGAAGATCGGCCGTCCGCGCCAGGTCTACACCGGCAGCGACGTGCGCGACTACCAGGGCTGATCGCCCCGGCAGGTTGTGATGAAAACGCCCCGCACTGCGGGGCGTTTTTTTTGGGCGCCGCCGGTCACCTCTTTTCGTACTTCTTGCATGGGCCTCACTTCGATCGAGGTACAACCTTGGCGGTCACCCTCACGCCCATGGAGTCCCTCATGAATCGTCTGATCGCCGTAGTCCTCATCGCCGCACCGCTGAGCGTGGTCAGCGCCGGCGCACATGCCCAGTACACCGGCCCTGGCGCAACCAGCGCGGTCACCACCGTCGCCGAAGCACGCGACCAGCGCGATGACCAGCCCGTCGTACTGCAGGGCACGCTGATCGCCAAGATCGGCCACGAACGCTATCGCTTCAAGGATGCCACCGGCGAGATCGACGTCGAGATCGATGACAAGGATCTGCCCGACCGGCAGCCCGTCAGCGCGACGACCGTGGTGGAGCTGCAGGGAGAAGTCGATACGCATCGCTTCAAGCCCACCGATATCGATGTGGAGCATGTGCGGATCATCGGCACGCGCTGATTCTCCTGCACCTTCGGATGCCCCGCATTGCGGGCGTTTGGCCTTCAGCGCATGGTGATCGTCAGCGTGCTTCCGCGTAACGGCTGGGCGATTCCCCCAGCACGCGGCGGAACGCCGACGAAAACGCGCTTGGGCTGGCGTATCCCAGATCCAGTGCGATCCGCGTGACCGGCTGCCCGGCACCCAGGCGTTCGATCGCGGCGAGCAGGCACACCTGCTGGCGCCATTCGGCAAAGCCCACCCCGGTGTCCGCGCGGAACTGGCGGGTGAACGTGCGCCGGCTCATGCCCGCCTCGGCGGCGACCTCATCGAGCGAGGCGGCGATCGAGGGCGCATCGAACAGCTGCTGGCAGGTGCGCACAAGGCGCGGGTCGCGGGGCAGCGGTGCATGCAGTGACAGGCGTGGCATCGCGGCGATCTCCGCGACCAGCAGCTGCATCAGCCGACCGCCGCGACCGTCCAGGTCGTACATCGCCGGCAGGTCGACCGCATCGTCCATCAGGTGCCGCAGCAGCGCCGATACGGCATACACGCCGCAGCGCGCAGGCAACCGGACCGCCGCCACTTCGTCCGCTGCCACGAACACATTGAGCATCGTGACCGGGCCACGCATCGCCATGGCGTGGGCGACGCCTGCGGGCACCCAGCAGGCACGCTGCGGTGGTACCAGCCAGCGTCCCTCGGGTGTGGTGAGGCTGATGGTGCCGCGCGAGGCAAACGCGAACTGACCGCGCCGGTGCGCGTGATCGGGGAAGACGGATCCGGCGGCGTAGTCGTTGGCGGTGACCACCACGGCGCGAGGTAGATCTTCAAAGGGATCGAGCAGGGTATTGCGCATGGCCCGGATTCTATCGCCATCGGCCTGATATCGACGGCGGGCCACGCGCCGTCGCCCTAACATCGCGGCCCAACCTCACGCCCGCACGGTGCAGCCATGCCCAATACCTTTCATCGCGTCGGCACCGGCGCGCATCCTGTCCTGGTTCTGCACGGCTGGTTTGGCGACGCGCACGCATTCGAACCGATCGAGCCGTGGCTGTCCGGTGAGCAGTTCACCTATGTGTTCATGGACTGCCGCGGCTACGGCGGGATGCGCGATGTGCGTGGCAATTACACCATCGATGAGATCGCCAGCGATGCACTGACCTTGGCAGACGCGCTCGGCATCGAGACCTTCAGCCTGGTTGGGCACTCGATGGGCGGCATGGCCATCGAGCGGATCGCGGTCCTCGCCCCGGACCGCGTGCGCGCGCTGGTCGCCGTGGCGCCCGTGCCGTGCGGTGGCATTGCCTACGATCCACCCACGCGGCAATTGCTTGAAGCGGCCGGGGGCAGCGTGAGCATCCGCCGGGGCATCATCGACCGCAGCACCGGTGGGCGGTTGCCCGCCGCGTGGCTGGACTGGAAGGCGCAGTACTCCATGGAGCGCGCGGCACCCGAGGCGTTCGCGGCGTACTTCCCGGCCTGGGCGGACACGGACTTCAGCATGGAGATCATCGGCCGACATCCGGTGAAGGTGCTGATCGGCGAGCATGATCCCGTGTTCAACGCGGCCCTCATGGACAGGACCTACCTGCACCGCTATCGGCAGGCGACCCTGGAGGTGCTGGAGAATGCGGGTCACTACCCGATGAACGAAACGCCGCTGGCCCTGGTCGCGGCGATCGAGCGCTTTCTGGTCAAGTTCGCCGAGGCCTGAAGGAGGCCGGGCGTCGTTTCAGCGACCGCCCAGATAACCCTCGATCTCGCCGTCCGCCAGCAGCTCACGCAGCTGCGTGGCCGACGCGCGCCGCATCGGCTTCTCGTCGATCGCCGAGAGCGGCGGCTGGCGCAGGCCGTCATACGGCAGCACGGCGATGTCGAAGGTCAGGTCTTCGGCGCTGAACACCCAGACCGGCGCATCCAGGCTGCGCTCGCGGTCCAGCCGCAGCCGGCGCGTCCGTGGTTCGGCCGGAATGCCGTGCTCATCGAGATAGCGCTGCACGGCATCGGCATCGTCGCTGTGCACCTGCAGCTGCACGGGACTGTTGGCATCGGCGGTGCCATCGAGCACCGGGCCGCACAGGCGCGGCGAGAACGCCTTGAGGAACTCCATCGCGCGCAGGGCGGCCTCGCGGCGCTGGCGCAGCTGCGCACCGTGGTCGGCACCGGCAAACAGGCGCTGGTACTCACGCAGGGCGTCTTCGATCTCGGTGTTGCGGGGCAGGGAGGCATCGTCATGGATGCCGAGCCGTGTCGCGGCCTTGAGCTTGGCCTGGTGGTAATCGCGGATGCCGCCCTCGGCCATCAGGCGGGCGGCCTCATGCGCCAACTGGTGGCGGCGCTCACGGGTCTGCGTGGCTGCATGCTGACGGGCTCGATGCATGACCGGTACTCCTTGGCGACCTGCACGGCAATGTACACCGGCGATGTGACAGGCGGGTAGAGCCACGCCATGCGTGGCTGTGCCTGCGATCAGGGATTGCGTGCAGCCACCCATGGGGTGGCTACCGGGCGATGGGGCGGACGATACGCAGGAGGGGGGCGCCGGGCGTACCCGGCGCACGCAGTCAGAAGATATCGAACGCGGCGTCGTCGGCCTGCGGGGTGTGGCTGTTGAAGTCGTACTCCTCCAGCTTCTCCATGTCTTCGACCTTGACCCACTCGGTGGCGCCGTTGAGCGTGGCCTGGACCATGCCCGACGGCGGCTCGTTCTGTGCGATCGGCGTGTCCTTGAGCGCCACGCGCATGTACTCGATCCAGATCGGCAGGGCGGCGCGGCCGCCGTATTCGCGGTAGCCGAGCGAGCGGAAGTCGTCGCGGCCGACCCACACGGTGGTCGCGTACGGGCCACCGAAACCGGAGAACCAGGCATCGCGGTGATCGTTGGTCGAGCCGGTCTTGCCGCCCACGTCCTCGCGGCCGAGCACCTTGGCCGCGGTGCCGGTGCCGCGCTGGACCACGTCGCGCATCATCGAGTTCAGCTGGTACGCGGTACGCGCATCGATCGCGCGCGGCGCGACCTTGGCATCCGGGTTGACCGGCACCGGGCCCGGTGCCTCGGCAGCGGCGGTCGCCTGCTGGGGCTTGGCCGGTGCGGTGTTTGCCGCCGGCGCGGAGCCGAAGTTGAAGCCGTCCACCACCTGGCTGACCGGCACGCCGCTGTTGCCGGCGCAATCGCGGCAGGCAACAGCCGGGTTTTCCTTGAACACTTCCACGCCATCACGGTCGGTGACCCGATCGATCAGCCAGGTATCGAC
The DNA here is from genome assembly GCF_001807865.1 of Stenotrophomonas sp. HMSC10F06. Lineage (NCBI taxonomy): Bacteria > Pseudomonadati > Pseudomonadota > Gammaproteobacteria > Lysobacterales > Lysobacteraceae > Stenotrophomonas > Stenotrophomonas sp. HMSC10F06. The sequence continues at coordinate 9,408 of NZ_KV791261.1, forward strand.
CCGCGAGCCGCCGTTGGCGAACACCGCGTAACCGCGGGCCACCGAGAGCGGGGTCAGCGACGCGGTGCCCAGCGACATCGACAGGTTCGGCGGCAGCTCGGCCTCGGCGAAGCCGAATTCGCTGATGTACTTGCGCGCGTAATCCACGCCCATGCCGTCGAGCAGGCGCACCGAGACCAGGTTGCGCGACTGCACCAGCGCTTCACGCAGGCGCATCGGGCCACGGAAGCCGCCGCCATCGTTCTGCGGCGACCAGGTCTTGCCGCGGCGGTCGCGGAACACGACCGGGGCGTCGAGCACGATCGAGGCCGGGTTGAAGCCCTTGTCGAAGGCCGCCGCGTAGATGAAGGGCTTGAAGCTCGAGCCCGGCTGGCGGCGCGCCTGGGTGGCGCGGTTGAACTTGTTGCCCGAGAAGCTGAAGCCACCGACCAACGCTTTCAGTGCGCCGTTTTCGGCATCCAGCGAGACCAGCGCAGCCTGGCCGCGCGGGATCTGGTCGAGCAGCCACTCGCCTTCTTTCTCGCCGGCGCGCACGCGCACGATGTCGCCCCGGGTGACCAGTTTGGCCGGAGTCTTGTTGGTCCAGCGCGCGGCGTTGGCCGGCAGCACCACTTCGCTGCGGTTGCCCAGCACCACGGTGGCGCTGCCATCGGCCGCGGTGGTGGCGACGATCGCCGGCAGCAGGCCGGTCTGCGCCGGAATGCCGGACAGCTTGGTGGCCAGCGCGGCGGCGTCGGCGTCGGCCGGGACCTCCACGTGCTGCTCCACCCCGTGCCAACCGTGGCGGTGGTCGTAGGCCAGCAGGCCGTCGCGCACCGAGAGGTTGGCTGCGGTCTGCAGTTCGGCGTTGATCGTGGTGGTCACGTGGTAACCCTTGTTGACCACGTCGCCGCCGAAGCGGGCGATCATTTCCTGGCGGACCAGCTCGGCCACGTACGGGGCCTCCACCTGCAGCGGCGGCTCATGCGCGGTGGCGTGCATCGGCACGGCCTTGGCCGCGTCGGCCTCGGCCTGGGAGATGAAGCCCAGGTTGGCCATGCGCTGCAGCACATAGAAGTCGCGGCGCTCGCGGGCGCGCTCGGGGTTGCTGAGCGGGTTGCCGCTGGAGGGGAACTTGGGGATGCCGGCCAGCGAGGCCATTTCGTCCAGGTCCAGCTCGCCCAGCTTCTTGCCGTAGTAGAACTCGGCCGCGGCGGCCACGCCGTAGGCGCGGTTGCCGAAGAAGCTCTTGTTGAGATACAGCTCGAAGATCTCGTCCTTGCTCAGCTCGCTCTCGATCTTCCGCGCCAGCAGGATCTCGGCCAGCTTGCGGGTGTAGCTGTACTCCGAGCTCAGGAAGAACTGGCGGGCGACCTGCTGGGTGATGGTCGAACCACCGGGCACGCGCTTGTCGTTGGTGGTGGCCAGCAGCCACACCGCGCGGCCGATGCCCTTGTAGTCCACGCCGCCGTGCTCGTAGAAGCGCGCGTCCTCGGTGGCCAGGAAGGCCTGCTTGAGGCGCTCGGGGACGTCCTTCATGGTGATGGGGGTGCGCCGGGTCTCGCCGAACACCGCCATCAGCTTGCCATCGCTGGCATAGACGTACATGGGCTCCTGCATCTCGACGTCGCGCAGGGTCTGCACGTCCGGGAGCTTGGAGGAGACGGCGTAGTAAAGGCCGCCGGCAACCGCGGCGCCGATCAATGCCAGGACCAGGAACGCGACCAGCATCCAGCGCAGCCAACGGCGAAGACGTGTCATCAGTGACAGATTCCGATTGCGAATTTCGTGGTCGCAGAGTATAGATTACGCAAGGGAACGGCTGGGGGTGTTCCCGGGGAGAGCAGTCGATCACCGTCTGGGGACGCGTGAAACGAGCAGTGATGCCCGTTTTACAGCTTGACGGTTGCGATTTGCAAAAAAAACGTTATTAATGCGCGGTCGCAGGTTCTGCGTCCAAGTGCCCATCGGCAGGGGAGAAACCGTGGGGCTTATCCCAAAAAGCCAGTCGCCTCTTATCGGCGTCGATATCAGCTCGACTGCAGTAAAGCTGTTGCAGTTATCCCGCAGCGGCAATCGTTTCCGCGTGGAACATTACGCCGTGGAACCACTCCCGCCGAATGCGGTCGTGGAAAAGAACATCGTGGAGGTCGAAGCGGTCGGGGAGGCCATTCGACGTGCCGTGAACCGCTCCGGAACCAAGGCACGCCATGCGGCGGCAGCCGTGGCCGGGTCGGCCGTGATCACCAAGCTGATCCCGATGCCCGCCGACCTGGATGAGAACGACATGGAAGCCCAGGTCGAGCTCGAGGCGGTCAACTACATCCCGTACCCGATCGAGGAAGTGAACCTCGACTTCGAAGTGCTGGGTGCGATTCCGAATAACCCGGAAATGGTCCAGGTGCTGCTGGCCGCCTCGCGTTCAGAGAACGTCGAGCTGCGCCAGTCGGCACTGGAGCTGGGCGGGCTGGTGGCGCGGGTCATGGACGTGGAGGCCTTCGCGGTCGAGAACGCCTTTGCCCTGGTCGCCAGCGAGCTGCCGGTGGCCAGTGATGGCGTGGTCGCGCTGGTGGACATCGGCGCCACCATGACCACCCTGAATGTCCTGCGTGGCGGCCGCAGCCTGTACAGCCGCGAACAGGTGTTCGGCGGCAAGCAGCTGACCGACGAAGTGATGCGCCGTTACGGGCTGACCTACGAAGAGGCCGGCCTGGCCAAGCGCCAGGGCGGGCTGCCGGAAAGCTACGAGATGGAAGTGCTCGAGCCGTTCAAGGAAGCCACGGTCCAGCAGATCAGTCGCCTGCTGCAGTTCTTCTATGCAGGCAGCGAGTTCAACCGGGTCGACCACATCGTGCTCGCCGGCGGCTGCGCGGCCCTGACCGGCCTGCCGGACATGGTGGAAGAGCAGCTGGGCGTGGCCACTGTGGTGGCCAACCCGCTGGCACAGATGACCCTGGGCCCGAAGGTGCAGGCACACGCCCTGGCCCAGGACGCCCCGGCGCTGATGATCGCCACCGGTCTGGCCCTGAGGAGCTTTGACTGATGGCGCGCATCAATTTATTGCCCTGGCGCGCCGAGCGGCGCAAGCAACGCCAGCGCGACTTCTACGCGATGCTCGGTGCCGCCGCCATCGGCGGTCTGCTGCTGTCGCTGTTGATCTGGTTCTATTACGACCGCCAGGTCAGCGGGCAGGTGGATCGCAACACCTTCCTGCAGGCCGAGATCGACAAGGTCAAGGAGCAGAACAAGGAAATCGAGCGCCTGGACCGCCAGAAGGACCGCCTGCTGGCACGCAAGGGCGTGATCGAGGAACTGCAGGCCAAGCGCTCGCAGATGGTGCATCTGTTCGATGCGCTGGTGCGGACCATTCCGGACGGGGTGGTGCTGACCACGCTCAAGCAGGAAGGCGACGTGCTGACCCTGGAAGGGCGCACGCAGTCCAATGCGCGCGTCAGTGCCTACATGCGCAACCTGGAAAGCTCGGGCTGGATGACCAACCCGGAGCTGTCGATCATCGAGGCCAAGGCGCCGGACAAGGAGAAGACCTCCACCGCCCCCGGGCAGCTGCTGGACATCAAGTCCCTGCCGTACATGTTCGTGGTCAAGGTGAACTTGCCCGCACAGAGCGATGCCGCCCTGTCCGCGGATGGTTCTGTGGTCGATACCACCGCCGCCGCCGCGCCGGTTGCCCCGGTCGCCCCGCTGTCCGCCGCCCCGGCCGCGCCATCGCAGGATCCGGCCGCCGCACCGGCAGGGTCGGCCGCTTCGGACGCCGCCGCACCGGCCAAGCCGGCCGGTAGCCGCATTGTTCCGACCACGCCGCCCGCACCTCCGCCGGCGCCTGCCAATGCGCCGGAGGGGAGCCAGCAATGAGCCAGAAAATCAACCTCAAAGAGCTGGATTTCAACAACATCGGCAACTGGCCGCAGCAGGCGAAGGTTGTGTTCTGCGTCGTCCTCGCCCTGTTCATCGTGGTCATGGGCTGGTTCCTGCTGATCAGCGGCAAGCGCGACGAACTCTCGGCCCTGGTCAACAAGGAAGCCGAGCTGCGCACCGAGTTCGAGAAAGAGCAGGGCCGTGCCGTCAATCTGGAGCCGCTCAAGCAGCAGCTGACCCAGATGGAGCAGGTGCTGCAGCAGATGCTGCGCCAGTTGCCCAGCAAGACCGAAATGCCGGATCTGATCATCGACATCTCGCAGACGGCGCTCTCCAGCGGGCTGGCCAACGAGCTGTTCCAGCCCGGTGCCGAGCAGCCCAAGGAGTTCTACGTAGAAAAGCCGATCGCCCTGCGCATGGTGGGCAGTTACCACCAGTTCGGTGCCTTCGTCAGTGGCGTGGCCTCGCTGCCGCGCGTGGTCATCCTGACCATGCACGACATCAACCTGAAGCCCAAGGATCCCAAGACCGGCATCACCGCCCGCAGCGGTGCGCTGGAGTTGTCCGGAACGGTCAAGACCTACCGTTACCTGGATGACGTGGAGATGGAAGCCCAGGAGAAAGCCGCTGCCGAGCAGGAAAAGGCCGCCAAGGGAGGCCGGAAATGAGCCGCTTGAACCCGACCGCACGGGTATGCGGCCTGTTGGGCGTGGTGCTGCTGGCCGGCTGCGCCCGCGGCGTGACCAGCACGCCCGGCGATGCACCGAACCTGGAAAAGTGGGTGGCCGACGTGCGTGCACGCCCGGCACCGCCGCTGGAACCGTTGCCGGTGATGCAGCAGTTCGAGACGTTTGAGTATTCCGCGCAGGGGATGCGCGACCCGTTCACCGACGCCTGGACCAATCCGCAAGGGGGATCGGGGCTGCGTCCGGATCCGAACCGCCGCAAGGAGCCGCTGGAAGATTTCCCGCTGGACAGCCTGGACATGGTGGGTTCGATCGGCCGTGGGGGCGGACTCGTCGTGCTGGTGATGGCACCGGACAAGGTCACCTATCGGGTGCGTCCGGGCGTCTATCTGGGGCAGAGCGACGGGCGGGTGACCGGGGTCTTCGAGGACCGGATTGAGCTGATTGAACTGGTGCCGGATGGCGCGGGTGGCTGGCTGGAACGGCCGGCAACGCTCGCGCTTGAAGATCAATGAATGATTATGGGGATAGCACGATGACCTTTTCCAACGCCCTGCGGCTGCGTCCGGTCCGGCGGCAGAAGCTGATCCACCTGTGCGCGCTGGGAGTCGCGCTCATGGTGGCCAACGGCACGCTGATGGCGGCCACGCCCAGCGGCGCCGTGCCCAAACCGGCGGCCACCACCGCGCCGGCGACTGCGCCGGCCTCGCTGTCGGTGTCCAAGATCGACTTCAAGCGCGGCGACGATGGCGCCGGCCGGCTGATCCTGCAGTTTGACGGTCAGGGCGCCAGCCCGGATCTGCGCAGCCAGGGCAACAGCGTCGTCATCGACGTGGGTAATGCGCGCCTGCCTGAAAGCCTGCAGAAGCCGATCAACGTGACCGACTTCGCCACCCCGGTGCAGCGCATCGACGCCAAGCCGTATGGCGGCGGCACCCAGCTGGTGCTCAACACCAACACCGCGTTCGAATCGCTGGCCTACCAGAGCGGCAACGAGTACGTGGTGGAGATCAGCCCGCGCCAGGCGGCCCCGGCAACCGGTGCGGTCAATGCCGCCACGGTCAGCCAGGCGGCGGCGTCCGTCGCCCAGCGCGGCTACAGCGGCAAGCCGGTGACCTTCAACTTCCAGGACGTGCCGGTACGCACCGTGCTGCAGCTGGTGGCCGAGGAATCCAACCTCAACGTGGTCGCCTCCGACAGCGTGCAGGGCAACGTGACCCTGCGCCTGATCAACGTGCCGTGGGACCAGGCGCTGGACATCGTGCTGCGCGCCAAGGGCCTGGACAAGCGCCGCGATGGCGGCGTGATCTGGGTTGCACCGCAGCCGGAGCTGGCCAAGTTCGAGCAGGACAAGGAAGACGCGCGCATCGCGATCGAGAATCGCGAGGACCTGGTCACCGATTACATCCAGATCAACTACCACAACGCTGCGGTGATCTTCAAAGCGCTGACCGAGGCCAAGGGTATCGGCGGCGGCAACAGCGGCAGCGGCGGCAGTGGCAGTGGCAGCAATTCGCAGGAAGAAAGTGGCTTCCTGTCCTCGCGTGGCCGGATCGTGGCCGACGAGCGCACCAATACGCTGATGATCAGCGACATCCCGAAGAAGATCGCGCGGATGCGCGAGCTGATCAACGTGATCGACCGTCCGGTCGATCAGGTGCTGATCGAAAGCCGGATCGTGATCGCCACCGACACCTTCGCACGCGAGCTCGGCGCGAAGTTCGGCATCAGCGGCAGCCGCGACAACGTGTACTTCAGCGGCGACCTCGGGCAGAACGGCAAGAACATCAACGACCGTGCGGCCAAGGACTTCGAATACCAGAAGGCCATCAACGAGTGGGTGGCCGGAGGCCGCACCGGCGCGATCCCGGTCCGTGCGCCGTCCACCATCAACAGCGGGTTGAACTGGAACCTGCCGGTGGACGCGCTCAAGAGCCCCGGCTCGCTGGCGCTGTCGATCCTCAATGCCGGTTATCTGCTGGACGTCGAACTGTCGGCCATGCAGGAAGAATCCCGCGGCGAAGTGATCTCCAACCCGCGCGTGGTGACCACCAACCAGCGCGAAGCGGTGATCAAGCAGGGTAAGGAAATCGGCTACGTCACCATCAGCGGTGGCGGTGCCGGCGGTGTGGCCCAGGCCAACGTGCAGTTCAAGGAAGTGGTGCTGGAGTTGAAGGTCACCCCGACCATCACCAACGACAACCGCGTGTTCCTGAACATGGCGGTCAAGAAGGATGAAGTGGACAGCTACATCGTCCTGGATGGCTACGGCACCGTGCCGACCATCAACCGCCGGGAAGTGAACACCGCCGTGCTGGTCGATGATGGCCAGACCGTGGTGATCGGTGGCGTGTATGAGTTCACCGACCGCAACAGCGTCAACAAGGTACCGTTCCTGGGTGACGTGCCGTTCCTGGGCAATCTGTTCAAGAAGCGCAGCCGCAACAAGGACAAGGCCGAACTGCTGGTGTTCGTGACCCCCAAGGTGCTGCGCGTGTCCCGGACCACCCCGGCCGTGAATTGATACGCACCCTCATGCAGTGAGGAAAGGGCCGCCGCGCGCGGCCCTTTCTGCGTTCAGCCAATCTTGATGTCGTAACCGGCGCTGTCCTGCCATCATGGCGATGGAACCTCTGCCCACCGTGGAGGTCACATGGATGCCATGAATCTGCCGCCCCCCATGCCCGATACCCCCACGCCCGCTCCGGTGGAGCACGACCGCCTGCACGATGCCTTCCGCGCGCTGCGCGATGGTCTGTCGTCCGAAATCGTCGGCCAGAGCGCGCTCGTCGAGCGCCTGCTGACCGCACTGCTGGCGGATGGCCACCTGCTGGTCGAAGGCGCTCCGGGCCTGGCCAAGACCACCGCGATCCGTGCTCTGGCCGCCCGGCTGGATGCGGATTTCTCGCGCGTGCAGTTCACCCCGGACCTGCTGCCGGCCGACCTGACCGGCACCGAAATCTGGCGCCCGCAGGAAGGGCGGTTCGAGTTCGTGCCCGGCCCGATCTTCCATCCCATCCTGCTTGCCGACGAAATCAACCGCGCCCCGGCCAAGGTGCAGTCCGCGCTGCTCGAAGCCATGGGCGAGCGCCAGGTCACCGTGGGCCGGCATACCTATCCGCTGCCCTCGCTGTTCCTGGTGATGGCCACGCAGAACCCGATCGAGCAGGAAGGCACCTTCCCGCTGCCCGAAGCCCAGCTGGACCGCTTCCTGATGCATGTGCGGATCGGCTATCCCGATTCGGATGCGGAGACCGAAATCCTGCGCCTGGCCCGCGAGCGCGCCCGCGAGGCGCTGTCCACGCCGGCCGCCGCGCCGGCCCGCATGCCGCTGAGCGATGTGTTCGCCGCGCGCAAGGCGGTGCTGTCGCTGCACGTGGCGCCGGCGCTGGAGCGCTACCTGATCGAGATCGTGCTGGCCTCGCGCGATGCCGCCCGCTACGACCCGGCACTGGCCCGGCGCATCGCCTGGGGCGCCAGCCCGCGTGGCTCTATCGCGCTGGAACGCTGTGCGCGTGCGCGCGCCTGGCTGGCCGGGCGTGACTTCGTCACCCCGGAAGATGTGCGCAACGTGGCGCCGGACGTACTGCGCCACCGCGTGCTGCCCAGCTACGAAGCCACCGCCGAAGGCTGGGATGGTGAGCGCCTGGTCGCCGAGCTGCTGGCCCGCGTGCCGGCGCCCTGAGCGCGATGGAGACCCCCGTGCATACGGCCACGCCGCTGGAGGGTGATGGCCTGCGGCCGAGCCTGGCCGAGCTGGTGGCGCTGCGCCGCAGTGCGCATCGCGCACCGCCGGCACGCCGTGGCCGCCTCGGTCATGCCGGCAGTGCGCCGTCACCGGCGCGGGGCCGGGGCATGGAGTACGCCGAGTCCCGCGACTACGTGCCGGGGGACGATGCGCGGCATATCGACTGGCGGGTCACCGCGCGCACCGGGCGGGCCCACACCAAGCTGTTCCAGGCCGAGCGCGAACGTTTGACTTTGCTGGTCGCCGACACCGATCCGGTGCTGTATTTCGGCACCCGGGTCCGCTTCAAATCCGTGCAGGCCGCACGCGTCGGCGCGGTCGCGGCATGGCTGGCGCAGCGCCAGGGCGATCGCCTCGCCGCCGTGCGGGGCAGTACCCAGGAGCCGCCTATCGCACCGGCCGGTGGCACCCGCGGGGTGCTGCGCGTGCTGGATGCCTTGACCCGCTGGTACGCCGAACCGCCTGCCGAAGATGCCGGGCTGGATCGCGCGCTGGAGCAGGCGGCACGGTTGCTGCGTCCGGGTGCACGCGTGGTCGTGCTGGCCGATCCGGCGCGCGCCTCCACCATCACCAGTGCCCGCTGGGCTGCGCTGGCCATGCACCACGAAGTGGTGGTGATGCTGCTGGTCGATCCGCTGGAACGGGCACCTCCCGCCGATGCGCTGCCCTTCCTCTCCCAAGGACGTCGCGTCCTGCTTGATCTGGGCAATGCGGCGGTGCGCGAGCACTGGCGCGAACGATTCGTCGCGCCCCTGGATGCATTGCAGACCACCTTGTCCGCTCGCCGGATCCAGGTGCACGTAGTCTCTACCGATGACGCCAGCGACAGCTGGTTGAGCCCGCTGCCGACCGCGGTGGTGGCATGAGCGCGGCCGCGTCGCTGCCGCTGCGCGATGTGCAGCTGCCGCCGTCACCGCCATGGTGGCCGCCCGCACCGGGCTGGTGGCTGGTGTTCGCCGCGCTCGTGCTGGTGGTGGCCGCGATCTGGGTCTGGCAGTGGCGTGCGCGGCGCGCGCGCCAGCGGTGGCTGGAGCTGTTCGATGCCGAGGTCGACCAGGCCGGCTCGCCGGTACTGCAGGTTGCTGCGATCGCTTCCCTGCTGCGCCGTGCGGCGCGCCGGTACCAGCCAGGCGCGGAGCGTCTGCAGGGGCCGGCGTGGCTGGCGTTCCTGGATGAGAACAACAGCCGCGCCTTCTCCGACGGCGACGGCGCACTGCTGCTGGACGGTGGCTATCGGCCAAGCGTGGATGCCGAGGCGGTGCAGCGGCTGCGCGTGCTCGCGCGCCGCCGTTATCTGTCGCTGCTTACGGAGCGGCGCCGATGATCGCGATCACGCTGCCGACGTGGTTGAGCTGGGTCGACAGCCTGGCCTGGCCTTGGATGCTGCTGGCGATGCCGTTGCCGATCCTCATGCGCTGGTGGCCGTCGCGCCCCGGCGCGGGCGCCGCGCTGCGGGTGCCCTATGCCGCCGACCAGCTGCAGTCGCTCGGTGCTGCCCCGGGCGGTGCGGGGCCACGGCTGGGGCGTGCATTGCTGTGGCTGGCCTGGGCCTGCCTGTGCGTGGCCGCCGCGCGGCCGCAGCAGCTCGGCGATGCAGTGACGCCGCCACAGCAGGGCCGGCAGATGATGCTGGCAGTGGATGTGTCCGGCAGCATGAGCGAGGCGGACATGATGCTCGGCAACCAGGTGGTCGAGCGGCTGACCGCGGCCAAGGCGGTGCTCGCCGACTTCCTGGACCGCCGCGTCGGCGATCGTGTCGGCCTGCTGATCTTCGGCGAGCGCGCCTACACGCTCACGCCGTTGACCGCCGACCTCACCAGCGTGCGTGACCAGCTGCGCGACAGCGTGGTCGGCCTGGCCGGGCGCGAGACGGCGATCGGCGATGCGATCGCGCTGGCGGTCAAACGCCTGCGTGAACAACCCCAGGGCCAGCGCGTGCTGATCCTGCTCACCGACGGCGTCAGCAATGCCGGCGTCCTCGAACCGCTGCGCGCGGCCGAACTCGCCCAGGCCGAAGGCGTGCGCGTGTACACCGTGGCCTTCGGCGGCGATGGCGGCATCAGTCTGTTCGGCGTGCAGATCGCGCCGGGCGACGACCCGGTGGACGAGGCGACCTTGAACAGGATTGCCGAGCTCACCGGTGGCCGCTCGTTCCGCGCGCGCAATACCGATGAGCTGGCCGGCATCTATGCCGAGCTGGAGCGGCTGGAACCGGTCAAATCGACGGGCACGGCGGTGCGGCCGCGGATCGAGCGCTACGCGCCGCCGCTGGCATTGGCGTTGCTGCTGGCCGGCCTGGCCTGGCTGCTGCCGAGGCGCTGGATATGAGCGCGAGCTGGAACGCCCTGCATTTCATGCGCCCCGAGGCCCTGTGGGCGCTGCTCGCGCTGCCGCTGCTGGTGGCGATCTGGTGGTTGCGCCGGCGCCGGGCCAACGTGTGGCGGCAGACCGTGGATGCGCACCTGCTGCGCCACCTGCTGGTCGGCCGCGACCGTCGCGCCTGGGGTGGGTTGGTGCTGTTGCTGTCCGGTACGGTGATCGCGATCGTGGCCCTGGCCGGTCCCTCGTGGCGGCAGGTCGCCCAACCGTTGTGGCAGACGCCGTCGCCGCTGGTGGTTGCGCTGGATCTCTCTTCTCGGGTGACCGCGACCGATCTGCCACCGTCGCGCCTGCTCCAGGCACGCGCCAAACTGGCCACACTGCTGCGCGAACGCCAGGGCGGTGAAGTCGCCCTGCTGGTGTACGCCGATGACGCCTACACGGTGGCGCCGCTGACCGACGACATGGCCAATGTCGCCCTGTACCTGGATGCCTTGGCACCGGACGTGATGCCACGCGATGGCCAGCGCGCGGACCGTGCGCTGGAAACGGCGGTGAAGCTGCTGCAGCAATCCGGCGCACGCGGTGGCGACATTCTGCTGCTGACCGATCGCGCCGATGCCGATGCAGAACAGGCGGCGGCCTCGGCACGCGCGCAGGGTTTCGTGGTCTCCGTGCTCGGCCTGGGTACGCCGCAGGGCGCGGCCTACCGCAATGGCGAAGGCCAGATCGTGCCCGCGCGGCTGGAAGAGGGCACCCTGCGCGGCGTCGCCAGCCGCGGCGGCGGTCGCTATGCCCGCATCGCCTCCGACGACAAGGATCTGGCCGCGCTGGACGTGTTGATCCCGCGGGTCAGTGCCGATGACAGCCGCGAAGGGCAGGGCCGCACCTGGCGCGATGAAGGTTTCTGGCTGCTGCCGCCGCTGATGGTGCTGGCCCTGTTTGCGTTCCGGCGTCGCGGCGCACTGGCGGTGCTGGTGATGATGGCGGCAGTGCCGATGGCGCTGCCCACGACGGCGCACGCCGCCGAAGGAACGTGGTGGCAACGCGCCGACCAGGTCGATCAGCAACGCTTGTCCAGCGGCGTGGATGCGTACCGCAAGGGCGACTTCAAGGCCGCCCAGCAGCAGTTCGAGGGCATCGACACCGACGCCGGCTGGTACAACCTCGGCAACGCATTGGCGCGCCAGGGGCAGTACGACGCGGCGATCGAGGCCTATGACCGCGCGTTGAAAAAGCATCCCGGCATGGCCGATGCGGTGGCCAACCGCGCCGCGGTCGACGCCGCCCGGAAGCGCAAGCCGCCGCAGAACAACGACCAGAACAACGATCAGAAGGACGGAAAGAACCCGCCCGAAAAGCCCGACGCCGGCAGGAATCAGGGGCAGGGACAGGGCAAGGAGGGTGACGGTTCGCCGCCGCAGGACAAGGGCGAGCCGGGGCAGTCCCCGCCGACCTCGTCCGGTGATCCGAAGGATGGCCGCTCCCAGGGCGAGAAGTCACCGCAGGCCGCCGACAGCCAGGCGCAGGCCGAGGCCGACGCCGCCCAGCGCGAGCGCATGCAGCAGGCGATGCAGCGCCAAGGGAACAACGACGGCAACGACAAGGCCCAGGGCCAGGTCAGCGGCACCCCGCAGCAGCGTGAGCAGCAGCAGGCAGTCGAGGCCTGGATGCGGCGCGTACCGGATGATCCGGGCAGCCTGCTGCGGGCCAAGTTCCAGCTGGAAAACGAACGCAGGAAACGGGAAGGGCGATGACACACTCCACGATACAGCGCTGGTTGCGCGCCGGACTGGTCCTGCTGCTGTGCGCGAGCCTGGCCGCGCAGGCACAGACCCGGGCATGGCTTGATCGTGACCAGATCACCGACAGCGACACCGTCACGCTCAACATTGAATCCGATGCTGGTGGGGGTGCGCCGGACTATGCACCGCTGCGGACCGACTTCGATCTCAGCAGCCAGACCAGCAGCCGCCAGGTGCAGTGGAGCAATGGCGCGATGACCTCGCGCGCGTTGTATGCGGTGGCGCTCAGCCCGAAGCGGAGCGGCACGCTGCAGGTTCCCGCCCTGCAGGTTGGCAGTAGCCGTACGCAGCCGCTGACGCTGCAGGTCGGTGCCAGCAGCGCATCGGCCCCCGCCGCGGCCACGGGCAACGCCGCCGTGTTCCTGGAAACCGAGGTCGATGATCCGACGCCGTACGTGCAGCAGAGTGTCGGCGTGGTGGTGCGCCTGTTCTACGCCGCGCAACTGCTCAGTGGTGAACTGGTGCTCGATACGCCGGCCGGTGCATCGCTGCAGCGGGTGGGCGAAGACCGCACCCTGGTGCGCGAGGTCAATGGCCGCCGCTACAACGTGGTGGAACGTCGTTTCCTGCTGATCCCCGAGCGCAGCGGAGCGCTGGTGCTGCCAGCGGCCCAGTTCAACGGGCGCAGCGCGGGCGGCTTTTTCAACGACATGTTCGGTGGCGATGGCCGCCTGCGCGCCGCATCGGCCGAGCGCACGCTGCAGGTCCAGGCGCAGCCCGCGTCTGCCCCGCAGCCGTGGCTGCCGCTGCATGGGCTGCGCCTGCGCTACACCGCCGCGCCCACCACCGGCCGTGCCGGAGAAGCGGCCACCATCGTGGTCGAAGCCGTGGCCGAGGGCGCGACCAAGGCGCAGTTCCCGGAGCTGCCGGTGCCCGATGTCGGGCCAGGTGCGCAGGTCTTCGCCGAGCCGCCGCAGTTCGATGAAACCTTCAACGGCAGCACGCCGCAGCTCACGCTGACCCGGCGCTTCGCGATCGTGCCGCGCCAGGCCGGTGCGCTGACGGTGCCGGGGCTGCGCATGGCGTGGTGGGACGTGGCGGCCGGTCAGCCGCGCAACGCGAGCCTGCCGGACCTGCAGCTGGATATCGCCGCCGGCGTCGGCGGCAGTGCCGCAGCACCCCTGCCGGTGGACACCACCTCGGCCCTGCCGGGTGAGCCGGCCACGGCGTCCACCGATCTGCAGTTGGCGCCTGCGCAGGCCGCGCCACGTCCCTGGGGCTGGATCGCCCTGTCGGCCGGCCTGGCCGTGCTGTGGCTGTTGACCCTGGCCTGGGGCTGGTGCCGACGGCGGCGCCCGGCGGTCGTGCGGGGCACCAAGGGGGGCGTATCCATCACCGCGTCGGGGAGTCCGTACACCCGCGCCGACCTGCGCCGGGCGATGGAAGCCGGCGGATGGGACGAGATCATCGCGGTGCTGGCGGGAATGGGCGGTGTGCAGACGTTCGAGCAGGTGCTCGAGCGCCTCGACGACGCACAGCAGCGGGCGGCGCTGGTCCATATGCAGCAGGTCCGCTGGGGCGGGCAGGGCGGCGATGTCGGCCAGGCCCGACAGGATCTGCGGCGCGCCTTCCATGACGGACCGCACTGGCGGCCCCCTGCGGCCACGCAGAACAATGGCCTGGCACCGCTGTACCCATCTGCGCATTCATAAAAAGGCGTGTCGGTCAGGGCGGCCGCCTTTGCTAAGCTGATTTCATTTTTTCGAGGAACGCCGCTCCATGACTGAGGCCGCAACGACCCGGCAGAAACTGCCTTTGCACTGGAAAATGGGCATTGGCTTCATCATCGGCCTGGTCCTCGGGCTGACCGTCCATGCGCTCGGTGGCAGCATCGACGGCCTGCAGGCCGCAGCCAAATGGGTGATGGACTACGTCACCACGCCGGCCTCGGGCCTGTTCCTCAATCTGATCTTCATGCTGATCGTGCCGCTGATCTTCTCGGCGCTGATCATGGGCGTGTCGGAGATGGGCGACATCCGCGCCCTCGGCCGCATCGGCTGGAAGACGCTGGCCTACACCATCCTGCTCTCCGGCATCGCCGTGGGCATCGGCCTGGTGCTGGTCAACGTGCTCAAGCCCGGCGCGGGCGTGGACCCGGTCGTGGCCGCGCAGATGCTCACCGAGAATGCCGAGCGCAGCAAGGAAATCGTCGCTGGCATCCATGGCACGCCCAAGGGCATGGACATGCTGCTGTCGATCGTGCCGAGCAACGTGGTCGAGGCGGCCTCCAGCAATGGCGCCATCCTCTCGCTGATGTTCTTCGCGCTGATGTTCGGCATCGGCATGGTGCTGACCGACGAGGCAAAGGTCGCCCCGCTGCGTCGCGCCATCGAAGGCATCTTCGAAATCTCGATGACCCTGATCAACCTGGTCATCCGCCTGGCCCCGTACGCGGTGGCCTGCTTCATGTTCAACCTGGCCGCGCTGTTCGGCTTCGAGCTGATCATCCGCCTGGGCGCCTACGTAGGCGTGGTGGTGCTGGCGCTGGGCCTGCACATGGTGGTGACCTACGGCGTCGCGGTATGGCTGTCCGGCCGCTCGCCGCTGGCGTTCTTCCGCGACACCCAGGAGGCCACCGTGATGGCCTTCTCGACCGCGTCCAGCAATGCCACCCTGCCGACCGCGCTGCGCGTGGCCGACCAGATGGGCCTGCCGCAGAAGGTCTCGCGCTTCGTGCTGACCGTGGGCGCCACCGCCAACCAGAACGGCACCGCGCTGTTCGAGGGCGTGACGGTGATCTTCCTGGCGCAGTTCTTCGGCGTGGACCTGAGCATCGGCCAGCAGTTCATGGTGATGGCGGTCTGCATCCTGGGCGGCATCGGCACCGCCGGCGTGCCCTCCGGCTCGCTGCCGGTGGTGGCCATGATCTGCGCCATGGTCGGCGTGAACCCGCTGGGCATCGGCCTGATCCTGGGCGTGAACCACTTCCTGGACATGTGCCGTACCGCGCTGAACGTCACCGGCGATCTGGCCCTGACCACCCTGGTGGCCAAGGGCGAGGTGGACGATGGCCCGGTCGTGGCCACGGTGGCCCCGGCCCCCGCGCCGGCCCCGCGCGACTGAGCCTGCACAGGCCCGAGCTGCCCTGACGCCCCGCCCAGTGCGGGGCGTCGTCGTTAAGGGCCTGGCCTGTCTTCGGCCTGACCCCGCCGATCACCTGTGGGACAATGGGCTGCCCGCAGCTCCGCGGGAGCCTCCCGACTCCGACAGAACCATGACGCAGCCTACCCGCCGCCAGTTGGCCAACGCCATCCGCTTCCTTGCCGCTGATGCGGTCGAAACCGCCAAGTCCGGTCATCCCGGCATGCCGATGGGCATGGCCGACATCGCCGAAGTGCTCTGGAACGACTATCTCCGTCACAACCCCAAGAATCCCAAGTGGTTCAACCGCGACCGCTTCGTGCTGTCCAACGGCCACGGCTCGATGCTGCAGTACGCGCTGCTGCACCTGAGCGGCTACGACCTGCCGATCGAGCAGCTCAAGCAGTTCCGCCAGCTGGGCAGCAAGACCGCCGGCCACCCCGAGCACCATGAAACCCCCGGCGTGGAGACGACCACCGGTCCGCTGGGTCAGGGTCTGGCCAACGCCGTGGGCTTCGCCCTGGCCGAGAAGCTGCTGGCTCAGCGCTACAACCGCCCCGAACACGAGATCGTCGACCACCGCACCTGGGTGTTCCTGGGCGACGGCTGCCTGATGGAAGGCATCTCGCATGAAGCCGCCTCGCTGGCCGGCACCTGGGGCCTGTCCAAGCTGCTCTGCTTCTGGGACGACAACCACATCTCCATCGACGGCAACACCGATGGCTGGTTCACCGACAACACCCCCGAGCGTTTCGAGGCCTATGGCTGGAACGTGGTGCGCGGCGTCGATGGCCACGACCCGGAGAGCATCAAGTCCGCCATCGACAGCGCGCTGTCGCAGTTCGACAAGCCGACCCTGATCTGCTGCCGCACCACGATTGGTTTTGGTTCGCCGGGCAAGGCCGGCAAGGAATCCAGCCACGGCGCCCCGCTGGGCAAGGACGAGCTGGAAGCGACCCGCAAGCAGCTGGGCTGGCCGTACGGCCCGTTCGAGATCCCGGAAGAGATCTACGCCGGCTGGCGTGCCGGCGGTACCGGCACCCTGCGCCAGGCCGAGTGGGAGCAGCAGTTCGACAAGTACGCCGCGCAGTACCCGGCCGAAGCCGATGAGCTGATCCGTCGTTCGCACGGCGAGCTGCCGGCCGATTTCATCGCCAAGGCCGATGCCTACATCGCCCGGGTCCAGGCCGACGGCCAGACCATCGCCTCGCGCAAGGCCTCGCAGCTGGCGATCGAAGCGTTCGCGCCGCTGCTGCCGGAGCTGGTGGGCGGTTCGGCCGATCTGGCGCACTCCAACCTGACCCTGTGGAAGGCGAGCAAGTCGGTCGCCACCGATGACCCGAACGCCAACTACGTCTACTACGGCGTGCGCGAGTTCGGCATGACCGCGATCGCCAACGGCCTGGCCCTGCATGGCGGGTTCATTCCGTTCGACGCCACCTTCCTGGTGTTCAGCGATTACGCCCGCAACGGCGTGCGCATGAGCGCGCTGATCCCGGCCCACGCGATCCACGTGTACACGCACGATTCGATCGGCCTCGGCGAAGACGGCCCGACTCACCAGCCGGTGGAGCACCTGGCCTCGCTGCGCTACATCCCCAACAACGATGTGTGGCGCCCGTGCGATGCGGTCGAGTCGGCGGTCAGCTGGAAGTCGGCGATCACCCGCAAGGATGGTCCGAGCTGCCTGGTCTTCAGCCGCCAGAATCTGCCGCACCAGCCGCGCAGCACCGAACAGGTCGCCCAGATCGCGCGCGGTGGCTACGTGCTGGCCGACGCCGAAGGCGGCGTGCCGGACGTGATCCTGATCGGCACCGGTTCGGAAGTGGGCCTGGCCGTGACCGCCAAGGCGGAACTGGATGCCGCCGGCATCAAGACCCGCGTGGTGTCGATGCCGTCCACCGACGTGTTCGAGCGCCAGGACGCCGCCTACCGCGAGTCCGTGCTGCCCAATGCCGTGCGCAACCGCGTGGCCGTGGAAGCCGGCGTCACCGGTTTCTGGCGCCAGTACGTGGGCCTGGACGGTGCGGTGGTGGGTATCGACACCTTCGGTGCCTCGGCCCCGGCCGAAGCGCTGTACAAGCACTTCGGGATCACCGCCGAGCACGTCGTGGCCGCGGCCAAGGCGCAGCTGGCGAACTGATGGCGGTGCCGGGCGCTGCCCGGTAGCTGCAACGCGAAAGGCCGGGGAGATTCCCCGGCCTTTTCGTTTGTTGAAGGGCAATCACCACGCCATCCTTGATCGAGGGTAGATCCCCGCCATGCGTGGATGCTGTTGGCGCAACCCTCGACCACGGCTGACGCGTGATCCCCACGCATCCACGCATGGCGTGGATCTACATCACCCGGCTGCCGTGCGCGCCAATCCCAAGCGCACCAACCGCGCCTCGATGCGTTCGCCGAACGTCTTCGGTGCTTCCAGCCCCATCCGCTGCAGATAGGCCTGGTCGCCATCGCCGGCTGGTTGCGTCAGCGCAGCCAGCACCGTGCGCAGCTTGGCCATCGGTGTCTGCGTGTTCTGCTTGAGCCAGCCCAGCGCCTTGACCAGATGCTGCTCGACTTCGGTGAAATCACTGCCCAGCGGATAGTCCGGCAGCAGGCCGGACTGGCGGAATGGCGCCAGTGCTGCGCTGACCTCGGCCGCGGTGTTGCGCCGCCCATCGTCGGGCGCAGTGAACCCGGCGGCCAGCTTTTTCGAGGCTTTCGCTTTGTCCAGCAAGGCGGCCTGGAACTGCGCATCGGTGATCGTGGCCATCGCGATCACGCAGTCTTCGTCGGTCATGTTGCGCAGGTCGGCGATGCCGTACTCATTGATGTAGAGGTCGCGCAGATGCCGCGGAATCGTGGTGTGCCCGTAGTTCCAGCGCACGTTGGACTGCAGCGTGCCCTTGTCCTCGCGGGTGGCACGGAAGATCAGCGCGCTGCGGGCGCCGGGCAGGGCATGCGCCATCGCCACGAAGTTGTACTGGCCGCCGACGCCGGAGACCACACGGCCGTCTTCCAGCGCATCGGAAACGGCCGCACCGAGCGCGGTGGCCATCATGCAGGAGTTGAAGAAGCGCGCATCGCGGCGTTGCATCCGCTCCAGCGTTTCATCGCCGCCGTAGAGCTGGTTGATCTCACTGATGCGGCGCATGCCGATCGCGCTGCGCTCCTCCTCGGGCAGGTCGCGCAGCCATTGGTAGAACTCCGGCGAGCCCAGGTAGAACGCGCCGTGCAGATACTCGCCCTCGGCTTCGAGCGTGGCGTAGTCGGTGGTCCACGCGGTGCCGTTCTCGATCCGCTGCAGCAGCGCCAGATCGTCATGCACCTTGCGCCGGATCACCCCGGTCTGGACCAGCCGGCGGAAGCCCTCGTTGAGCATCTCACTGCAACCGTACAGGCCGATCTCGAACGGCTCCAGGCCACCGCACTCAAGGACGGTGGGGTTGCTGGCCAGGCCGGGATCGAGCGCCTGCAGGATCTGCCGGTAGCGGGCGTTGTCGGTATGCCGCAGCACCAGCGCATGGCTGAGCGCATCGGCCAGCGTACCGATGCCGATCTGCAGCGTGCCGCCATCGCGCACCAGCGTGCTGGCGTACAGGCCGATCGCATAGTCGGCATCGCTCACCGGTTGGCGCGGCAGGCCGAACAGGTCCGGGTAGGGCCCCGGTGGCGTGATCACCAGATCGAAGAACGACACATCCACCGTGGCCGAACCGGCCAGGTAGGGCAGCTGCGGATCGATCTCGGCGATCATCAACGGGCGTGGCAGCCCGCGCGCGACCATCGCATCCAGCGTGTCCTGGGTGATGTCGTTGTTGCACGACAGCGACAGGCGCCGGTCGTTCGCGCGCATCGCCACTTTCTGCACGATCGCATGCGGCGCGCGCTGCGCCACCGCATCGGCGGCATGGGTGTAGTTGAGGCTGGTGTAGCTGCGCTGCGCCTGCGAGGAATTGAGCAGCGCCCCGGACTGCATGTAGAACTCTTCCACCTGCACATGCGCCGGCAGCTGGTCGCGCACCATGGCATCGGCGTAGGCCAGGCGCGGGAACTCCGCACCGAAATGACGCTCGGCGAAGGGCGTCATGAAGCGCGCTTCCAGCCCGGCACCGCCACGCGGCGGATTCAGCGACAGCGCGGTATACAGCTGCAGCGGCCGCGAGGCATCGTGTTCAACACGGGCATACAGCGCGTTGAGCAGCCGGTGCGGCTTGCCCAGTGCGAGCGGGGCGCCAATGCGCAGGGGGCCATCGACCCGCTGCAGCAGCCACTCGACGGCGGCGTCCAGGTCGGTCAGGTGTTCGGTCATGCGGCGCTATCCTGCGAAATCATGCGGGTCATTACAGCATTTCCGGTTTGAACAGACGGCGACGCGAGACTTCATCGCCGGAAAGCATGAACTGGCCATCGCCGCGGTAATGCACCGTGCGCGGTACTTTCGGGGAGCGCGCGACGTGCGCTTTGACGACCTCCCAGATGAACAGGCCATGCCGTTTGATCTGGCTGCGGTCTGCCAGCCGGCACTCGAAGCTGGCGTGGCACTGGGCGATCAAGGGGGCGGCGACCTCCGTGGCGGCCACCGCCTCCAGGCCGAAGTGGTCGAACTTGTCGATCTCCGCGCCGCTGCTGTTGCCGATGCCCACCACCGTATCGAGCATCTCGGCGGTGGGCACATTGATGACGCATTCGCCACTGCGGCGGATCAGCTCGAAGCTGTGGTTGCCGCTGGAGATCATCGTTGCCAGCCGTGAGGGCGTGAACTCCAGCACCATGTGCCAGCCCAGGGTCATGATGTTGCGCTGGCCTTTCCAGGCCGAGCTGATCAGCACGATCGGGCCCGGCTCCAGGAAGCGGCGCACATCGTCGACCGGGTAGTCGAATTTTCGGTAGCGTCTCATCGAGGGCTCCGTGGGGCGTGCGCAGATGCTGGCAGCGGCTGCATGAACCGGCTGTCGAAGGGTTGACACCCAGGTTGATTACGGGCGTAATCGATCTGTCGATTACGGGTGTAAATGATGAGCCAGATCAGTGAAGCCGAAGCGGTGGTGATGGAGGTGTTGTGGCGCAGCCATCCGCTGGGCGCTGACGAGGTGGTGACCGCGCTGGCCAGCCGCGACTGGGCCGAGCCCACCATCAAGACCCTGCTCAACCGGCTGCTGACCAAGGGCGCGATCAGCGCCAGCCGCGATGGGCGTCGCTATCTGTACTCGCCGGTGCTGCAGCGCCAGGCCTGGGTGGCCGAGCAGAGCGAGGGCTTCCTGGACCGGGTCTTCGACGGTCGCGTCGCGCCGCTGGTGGCGCACTTCAGCCAGCGCGGGGAGCTGAGCGCGCAGGACATCGCCGAGCTGAAGCAGCTGATCCTGGAGCTGGGCCATGACTGAGCTGCTTGATGGACTGCTGCAGGCCAGCGTGTGGCTGTCGCTGGCGACGCTGGTGCTGGCCGCGGCCAGGCCGCTGCTGCTGCGCCTCGGAGGCGCAGCGCTGGCCTACCGCAGCTGGTGGTTGCTGCCGTTGATGCTGGTCGCGCCCTACCTGCCACTGCCACGGCTGCCGATGACTGAAACGGACCCGGTCATGGTCATGGCTTCGGCCCTGCGCGCGCCGGCCGTGCCCACCGACGCCTCGCAGTGGCCGCTACTGCTGTTGACGGTGTGGTTGCTGGGCGCGGTAGCGGTGGCCTGCGTCAGCTGGCGCGCGCAGCGCCGCTTCGAGCACGCACTGGGCGTGCTCCAGCCGCGCATGGATGGCAGCTGGCAGGCCAGTGGCGATCCCGGCCTGCCGGCGCTGGTCGGCCTGTGGCAGCCGCGCATCGTGGTGAGCCCGGACTTCGAGCAGCGATTCAGCCCGGCCGAGCAGGAGCTGATCCTGCGCCATGAGCACAGCCATCGCCGCCATGGCGATCCCTGGGCAAACGCCGCGCTTGCCGTGCTGCGCTGTGTGTTCTGGTTCCACCCCTTGCTGCCGTGGGCGGCGCGCCGCTTCCTGCGCGATCAGGAACTGGCCTGCGACGCGCGCACGGTCGATCCGCATCCGGCCCTGCGCCGGCTCTACGCCACTGCGCTGCTGAAGGCGCAGTTGGTCCACCCGGTTGCCCCGATGGCCTGCCACTGGCGCAGCCAACCGATGTTGAAGGAGCGTATTGCCATGTTGAAGGAACACAAGCGGAAGGCATTGCCGTGGATGACCGGGCAGGTGCTGGTGGTCGGGCTGTGTGTCGGGCTCTGCACGGTGGCCTGGGCCAGCCAGAGCGGCGCCGGCGACGAGCCGGCGAAGGCCAACGCGGCAACGAGCGATGTGGGCGCGCAGGCCCGTGACCTGACGCCGCCCAGGTATCCCAAAGCCGCGTTTGATCAGGGCATTTCCGGCAAGGTGGTGCTGCGCGTGGAGGTGGATGCGGCTGGAAAGCCCGGCGATGTAAGGGTACTCAGTTCGACCCCGGCCGGCGTGTTCGACGAGGCCTCGATCGCTGCGGCCAAGCAATGGACGTTCGAACCGGCGCGCCAGAATGGACACGCCGTTGCCTCGGCGTTGAAGATTCCGATGACATTCGAACTGGATGCGTCGGACCCGACGCTGTGAAGCGGGGGTCACTCGCCGTGGTCCTGGCGATGCTGGTGGCCGGCTGTGCCAGTCACCCCTCGCCGACCACGGTGGACACGCGTGCCGAGAACGTGGCTCACCAGCGTCTGGATCCGAACGTCGGCGCTCAGGGGAGCGGGAAGGTGGAGACGTATCAGCTGGGGCCGAGCGAGGGCTACCGGATGCCGCAGCTCAATGCGGGGCCGGACCCGGCGGTCGGTGATCGCGACCCGCGCCGCGCGCTGGCACCGACGACAGTGTGCCTGCAGCTGGTGATCGATGCGGAAGGCAAGGTCGAACGCAGTCTGCCCGTGATCGATCGCAGCGATTGCGCCGCCGGCAATGCCCCGGAGAACGCGCCCCTCGTGCAGGCTGCCCAGGAAGCGGTGGCGATATGGCGCTTTGTCCCCGCGGCCGTCTGTCATTTCCCTCCGCAGCGCGTACCCACGGATCGAGGCAACTGCGAGGGCGCCGAGCGCACCGAACCGGTACCGGTGAGCCTGCTGTACGGCTTCACGTTCGAGATCGTGAAAGGGCAGCACGTGGTGCGCGGGCAAGGCCGCTGAGGAAAACGGGGGCCACCCGTTGCAGGGGAGCCGGCCAGCGGCCGGCACTACCTCGGCGGGCCGCCCTGGATGTTGGCTTTCACCGAGGGGTGCATCAGTGTCGGTTCGGCCAGCGTGGCATCCCGGGCCTGGCGGGTGGCCACGAACTCGGCTTCGCTGATGCCGTCATGCAGGTGGATGTTGTGCGCGCGCTGCGCGCCGATGGTGGTCTCGTTGGCGACCTCGCGGCCACCGGGGCCGTAGTCGTGGCAGATGAACACGCGCGTCGCGTCCGGCAAGGCCAGCAGCCGCTGGATCGAGCGGTACAGCTGCGCCGCGTCACCGCCCGGAAAGTCGCAGCGGGCGGTGCCGCCGTCAGGCATGAACAGCGAATCACCGGTGAACAGCGCATCGCCGATCCGATACGCCACGCTGTCACTGGTATGGCCGGGCACCGCAATCACCTCGGCGTCGATATCACCGAGCGTGAAGCGTTCGCCATCGGCGAACAGATGATCGAACTGCGAGCCGTCGGTCGGTACCTCCAGCGCGTAACGGGGTGCGAAGGTGCGCTGCACCTGCACGATGCCCGCGCCCATGGCCAGAGTCGCGTCCGGCCAATGGCGCTTCAGCCAGCGCCCGGCGCTGACGTGGTCGGCGTGGGCATGGGTGTCCAGCAGCCAGCGCACCTGCAGGCGGTGCCCGCTTACGTGGGCCAGCAGCGGCTGAAGCGGCCCGGCACCGAATGCATCGGTCTCCGGGTCGTAATCCAGCACGGGATCGATCACCGCCGCCTGCAACGTCGCCGGGTCATGCACCACGTAGCTGAACGTGTGGCTGTCCGGATGGAAGAAACTGGCGACGTGCAGTGACATGGTGATGGCCTCAGCGTTTGCCCAAGGTGTCGTTGAGCAGCACCGCCAGGCGTTCACCGGCCAGGCGCAGCTCGCGCTCGGCGACCGGGCGATAGGTCGCCGCATATCTCGGGGCCAGCGTACGCTTGTCCGGGTAAACGCCAGGTGCAATCGCGATCCGGCAACTGGCCTCGGCCCACTGCACGGCATCGGCATCGATGTTGGAGCGCGTTGCGAACACCGGCTTGGGCAGGGCCAGCAGGCGCTTGAGGTACTGGTCGTCGTCCAGCGTCTGCTCATTCAGCATGCCGCTGTCCCACAGTGAATGCAGGTTGGTACCGCGGTTGTTGAACTGCACCTGGAAATCGTTGCCGCCCTTGTCATGGCCGTAGCCGGCATGCATCGGCTGGTGGATGTCACCGGCGAAGTGCACCACGAACTTCAGTGCCTGCGCGCGTTCGGCATCGGACTTGCTGCGGTCGCCGAGGATCGCGGTCTGTGCTTTCAGCGCCTCGACCACGCAATTGCCGTTCCTGCAGTGCTTCTGCACTTCGTAGTGGCAATCGTCTTCGCCGATGTTGACGTAGTGCCAGCCGGCCGAGCGCTTGCCCAGGCCGGGGTCCTTGGCGCGCAGCTGATCGGCCCACGGGGCGATGCCGTGCAGTGTCGGATCCGGCTCGGCGGCGAGCAGACGGTCCACCTCGGCCTGGGTCTGCGGGGTCAGCCGGGCCTCGGCGATCCGCGCCACCAGGCGGTGGCCTTGCGCGCCCCAGGCCAGGGCATCGGTGGAAACAAGGGTGAGGGCCAGCGCGAGCGCGGTGGCCGGGAGCAGGGAAGGCATTTTCATCCGCGGCATTCTAGCGGGCTGGCCGCGCGCGGGCTTGCCGCGATCTGGCCGGCTGCAGTGCCGCTCGGGTTCGGCTAGGCTCGGCGGGTGCCCGGCATCGGGCGGACGCAGGAGCGACCCCATGGCCCACATCGTTGGCCTGATCGGCGGCATGAGCTGGGAAAGCTCGGCCCACTATTACCGCCTGATCAACGAGCAGGTGCGCGACACGCTGGGCGGGCTGCATTCCGGGCGGATCCTGCTGTGGTCGTTCGATTTCGCCGAGATCGAGGCGCTGCAGCATGCCGGCGACTGGGACAGTGCCACGCAGCGGATGATCGATGCGGCCCAACGCCTGCAGGGCGCCGGAGCCACCGCCATCGTGATCTGCACCAACACCATGCACCGCATGGCGGATGCGGTGCAGGCGGCGATCGCGATTCCGCTGCTGCACATCGCCGACCCGACGGCCGAAGCGATCAAGGGCGCCGGGTTGCGGCGCATTGGCCTGCTCGGCACCGCGTTCACGATGGAACACGATTTCTACAAGGGTCGGCTCACGCACGCGCATGGACTGGAGGTACTGGTCCCGGAGCCCGAGGACCGCGCGGCGGTGCACCGGATCATCTATGAGGAGCTGGTGCAGGGGCAGGTGCTGCCGGCATCGCGCGAGAGGTATCGCGCGGTCATGCAGCGGCTGGTGGATCGCGGCGCGCAGGGCATCATCCTGGGCTGCACGGAGATCATGCTGCTGGTCGGCGCGCAGGATGCAACCGTGCCGGTGTTCGATACGACCACGCTGCATGCGCAGGCCGCGGCGCGGCATCTGCTTTCCGCAGCGTAACCGCGAGCGTCACGCCCCGCAGCGCCCCCCGGACCGCCGCGCCTGTCCAAAAAAAACCCCGGCCGAAGCCGGGGAAACTGTCTTGCTGCGAGGGTGTTGCCTGGTTGTGTCCTGATCCGCCGATCAGAACTTGAACACGTACGACACGCCGTAGGCGAGCGGGTCGATGTTGACGGTGCCGATCTTTTCGCCATCGAGCTTGACCTTGCTGTCGATGTCCATCCAGCGCACATCGACGCGCAGCGAGCCCTTGTCATTGATCGCGAAATCCAGGCCGGCATGGGCGGCCAGGCCCCAGGAGTCCTCCATCTTCAGCTTGCTGCCGGCCAGCGCGCCGCCGGTCTTCTCGCTGAAAAACGTCGTGTAGTTGATGCCGGCACCCAGGAACGGGGAGACCTTGCCCGCGCTGTTGAAGTGATACTGCAGCGACACCACCGGCGGCAGGTGCTTGGTGCTGCCCACGTTGCCCAGGCCGGCGATGTTGATGTCGTGCTTGAACGGCAGCGCGGCCAGGATCTCGATGCCGAGGTTGTCGGCGATGAAGTACTCACCGGTGATGGTCGGCTTGATGTCGTTGTCGACATCGACCTTCAGGGTGCCGCCGGCCAGCGAACCGTTGTTGGACTTCGGGGCGACCTGGTGCACGCCGGCACCGATCGTCCAGTCGCCCTTGGACTGGGCCATGGCCGGGGCGGCGGCCAGCGCCAGGGCGGCGGCCAGGCTGGTGAGCAGGAGGGGGGAGGTCTTGCGCATGAGACGGTCTCGTGGCGGGTTGGAATGGGGCCAGTTTTGCCGCCCGCGCGGTTGCGCGCCTTGATCCGGATCAATCCGGGTATTTGCCGTTGTAACCGGTTCCCGTTCGGCTTGCGCGGGCCTGCCCGGGTCCGGCCCTGCTAGAATGAACACCCCTTTCCATCGGCGCCGCACCGTCGCGGCTGCAGGAGCTTGTGAACATGGCAATCAAGGTTGGCATCAACGGTTTCGGTCGCATCGGGCGCAACGTGCTGCGTTCGGCCGTGCTGAACTTCGGCAATGACATCGAAATCGTCGCCATCAACGATCTGCTGGAGCCGGATTACCTGGCGTACATGCTGAAGTACGACTCCGTGCATGGCCGCTTCAAGGCTGACGTGGCAGTCTCCGGCAACGACCTGCTGGTCAACGGCAAGAAGATCCGCCTGACCCAGGAGCGCGATCCGGCCAACCTGAAGTGGGACGAGGTCGGCGTGGACGTCGTCATCGAATCCACCGGCCTGTTCCTGACCAAGGAAACCGCGCAGAAGCACATCGACGCGGGTGCCAAGAAGGTCATCCTGTCGGCACCGTCGAAGGACGACACCCCGATGTTCGTGTTCGGCGTGAACGACAAGACCTACGCCGGCCAGGCGATCGTCTCCAACGCCTCGTGCACCACCAACTGCCTGGCCCCGCTGGCCAAGGTCATCAACGACAAGTGGGGCATCAAGCGTGGCCTGATGACCACCGTGCACGCCGCGACCGCCACCCAGAAGACCGTCGATGGCCCGTCCAACAAGGACTGGCGCGGTGGCCGTGGCATCCTGGAAAACATCATTCCGTCCTCCACCGGTGCGGCCAAGGCCGTCGGCGTGGTGATCCCGGAATTGAACAAGAAGCTGACCGGCATGAGCTTCCGCGTGCCGACCTCGGACGTGTCGGTGGTCGATCTGACCGTGGAGCTGGAGAAGGAAGCCACCTACGCCGAGATCTGCGCTGAAGTGAAGGCACAGAGCGAAGGCGCGTTGAAGGGCATCCTGGGCTACACCGAAGACAAGGTCGTGGCGACCGACTTCCGCGGTGAGACCCACACCTCGGTGTTCGATGCCGATGCCGGCATCGCGCTGGACGGCACCTTCGTCAAGCTGGTGTCCTGGTACGACAACGAGTGGGGCTACTCCAACAAGTGCCTGGAAATGGTCAAGGTCGTCGCGGCGTAAGCCAGCGCGTCCCCTGCGTCATTCAACAGACCCCGGCCCCGTGCCGGGGTCTGTCGTTTCAGGCAGGCGCTGCGGGGCGTTGATCCCGCGCCTGCCGCCGATCCATTAGCATGGCCCGCGTGCCGCCGGCACTGTGCCTACCGGGTACAGCCGTGGCGACCTCTTGAGGATGGCCTGGAATGGAAGCTCTGATTGTCCTGCTGGTGCTGGTACTGCTGGCGATCCCGCTGCTGCTGATCGTGGCGCTGGTGATGATCGCCGGGCTGCGCCGACGCGTCGCCGCGCTGGAGCAGCGCGCCGCCGGGTCCGCCTGGGAGGCTTCACCGGCGCCGGCGCCGGCGCCGGCGGAGCGGGAAAGGTCGCTGCACTGGACCGACCTGGCATCGGTCGACACCGTCGGCGCCGCGAGGGCCACCTCTGCGCCTGTCTCCACGACGGCCGCCGAGGCGCTGGAGCCGAGGATCGAACCGGTGATCGACGTGGCGCAACCGCCGCCATTGCCGCCCCCGCCCGCGCAGCCGGTCGCCCCGCCCGAACCGCAGGGCCCCGGCATCGGCGAGCGGCTCGTCGGCACCCTCAAACAGTGGTTCACCGAAGGCAATGTGCCGGTCAAGATCGGCATGCTGGTGCTGCTGGCCGGCGTGGCCGCACTGCTCAAGTACGCCAGCGACCAGGGCTGGTTGAATGCACCGATCGAGCTGCGCCTGGCCGCCATCGCCGTGGCGGCGCTGGCCGGGCTGGTATTCGGCTGGGTGCAGCGCGATACCCGGCGCATGTTCGCGCTGGCATTGCAGGGCGGGGCGATCGGCATCCTGTTGCTGACCATTTTCGCCGCGTTCAAACGCTATGACCTGATGCCTGCCGCGCCCGCTTTCGTGCTCAGCGTGTTGCTGATCGCCGGCATGGGCGTGCTGGCGGTGGTGCAGAACTCGCGCACGCTGGCCGTGCTCGGCATCCTGGCCGGCTTCATGGCGCCGATCTGGCTGTCCACCGGCAGCGGCAACCATGTCGCGCTGTTCTCGTATTACGCCGTGCTCAATGCAGCGATCCTGGCGATTGCCTGGTGGCGCCCGTGGCGCGCCCTGAACCTGCTCGGTTTCGCCTTCACCTTCGGCATCGGGACGGCCTGGGGCGTGCTCCAGTACAGCGCCGACAAGTTCGCCAGCACCGAGCCGTTCCTGCTGCTGTTCTTCGCCTTCTATCTGCTGATCCCGATCCTCTATGCGCGCCGGCAGAGTGCGGAAAAGCGCGACCTGATCGATGGCAGCCTGGTGTTCGGCACGCCGCTGATCGCCTTCTCGCTACAGGCCGGCCTGCTGCATGACGACCGCCTGCTGCTGGCGTTGTGTTCGCTGGCACTGGCTGCGTTGTATGCAGGCCTGGCGTGGGCGTTGATCAAGCGTGAGCGCTACGCTGCGCTCGGCCAGTCGCATGCGGTACTCGCGGTCGGCTTCGCCACGTTGGCGGTGCCGCTGGCGCTGTCTGCACGCGCCACCGCCAGTGTGTTCGCACTGGAAGGTGCCGCGCTGGCCTGGCTGGGCCTGCGCCAGCAACGCTGGCTGCCACAGGTCAGCGGGGCAGTGCTGACCCTGGGGGCCGCGTTCGGCTTCGTCGTGGGCGCGGACTACTGGCACCTGGATGCCACCGCCATCGCCAACCCGACCTTCATGAGTGGCTTGCTGCTGGCGCTGGCCG
The DNA here is from genome assembly GCF_001807865.1 of Stenotrophomonas sp. HMSC10F06. Classification (NCBI taxonomy): domain Bacteria; kingdom Pseudomonadati; phylum Pseudomonadota; class Gammaproteobacteria; order Lysobacterales; family Lysobacteraceae; genus Stenotrophomonas; species Stenotrophomonas sp. HMSC10F06. The sequence continues at coordinate 38,185 of NZ_KV791261.1, forward strand.
GTTTTGCGGCGGCCTTCAGCTACCGCCGCGCGCAGCGCGATGCGCCGGCCATCGTGTACTACCTGTGGGGCCTGCTGTGGTGGCTGGGCAGCCTCAGTCACGAGATCCTGCGCTTCGTCACCCACCGCACCGAGCCCGATGCGCTGCTGATCGCCGCAGCCGTGACCGGTTGGCTGGCCGCCGAGATGCATCGCCGCTGGCCGGCGCGTGCGCTGGTGCTGACCACGCTGGCGATGGTGCTGGCCGCCTTCCCGTTGGCGCTGTGGCAGGCCGATGTACATGACCAACCGTTCGCCGGCTATGGCGCGCTGGCCTGGGCGGTGTTCGCGCTGCTGGGCGTGCGCAGCCTCTGGTGCCTGCGCGGGGGCGACGACCGCACCTCGCTGGCGGCGCAGTTCCTGTGGTGGCTGCTGTGGCCGTCGGTGGTGTCGCTGGCCAGCCTGTGGCTGGCCGATCGCTTCGCGCTGGCGCGGGGCTGGGGCCTGGCCCTGATGCTGTTGCCGTGGCTGCTGGTCACGGCGGTCGCGTTGTTGCGCTGGCGCTGGCTGACGGTGCCGCTGGGCGAGCGCTTCGACCCGATGCGTACGCCGCTGCAGATCACCTTGTTCGCCGTGCTGGGCGTGAGCTGGGCCGGCCTGTTGCTGGTTCCGGCCGGCGCCGCGCCGTTGCCGTGGCTGCCGCTGCTCAACCCGGTGGAGCTGGCGCAGCTGGCGGTGCTGGTGCTGGCCGCGCGCTGGCTGTGGTCCGCGCACGCGCCCGACGGCCTGCGCGCCCTCCGCATTCCGCTGCTGGCCATTGCCGGCTTCGTCGCGCTGACCAGCATCACCCTGCATGCCGTGCATCACTGGGGCGGGGTGCCGTGGAACGAACGCCTGTGGTCCTCCACCCTGGCCCAGACCAGCCTGACCGTGGTGTGGAGCGTGCTCGGCGTGATCAGCTGGGTATGGGGCTCGCGCCGCGGGCAGCGCGCGCTGTGGCTGGTCGGTGCGGTGCTGATGGGCGTCGTGCTGGCCAAGCTGGTGCTGATCGACCGGCAGCACCTGGGCAACCTGCTCGGCATTTCTTCCTTCATCGCCTACGGCCTGCTGTGCACGGTCGTGGGTTATCTGGCACCGGCGCCGCCCCGCGCGCCGGACCCTGCCGTGGAGCCGCACCCTTGAAGACCTTCCGCCCGCTGATCCTCCTTGCCGCATTCGCACTGCCGGCGCTGGCGCAGACCGCCGATGACCGCCAGGCGTACCGCCAGCAATGGCCGCTGCAGCTCGCGCAACCCCAGGCTGGTGCATATCGGTTGACCCTGGATGACGGGGTGTACCGCACCGCGGTGTCGCCACGCCTGGCCGATGTGCAGGTGTTCAATGCACAAGGTCAGGCACTGCCCTCGGCGTTGCTCGCGGCCGACCAGCCGCTGGCCCAGGCACCGCAATGGCAGACGCTGTCCTGGTTCCCGCTGCCCCCCATGGCGGGCACCTCCGGCGATGACCTGCAGTTGCTCACCGAGCGCAACACCGATGGCAGCGTGCGCCGGGTGGAAGCGCGCCTGGGGCGGGGTGGGGCGGCCGGGCAACCGGCGGGCTGGCTGATCGATGCCAGTGCGCTCAAGACCGGGGTGCAGGCACTGCGCCTGGATTGGCAGACCCAGGTGCCCCTGCAGGCGCGCGTGCGGGTGGAAATGAGCAACGACCTGCGCGACTGGCTGCGCATCGCCGACGATGTGCCGCTGGTCGACCTGCAGCACGAAGGCCGCCGCCTGCAGCAGCGCCGCATCGAGATCGCGCGCCAGGCCAGGTATTTCCGGATCCTGCCGATCGGCGCGGATGCGTTGCCGGCGCTGTCCACCGTGCAGGCCGAGCTGGTGCCGACCGCGCAGGCGATCGCCTGGCGCTGGCAATCGTTGAGCGGCACCGCCGGCAAGCCGGGCGAGTTTGAATATCAACTCGATGGGCGCTTCCCGATCGCGCAGGCCGACATCGCCACCGCCGACAACAGCGTGGTGCAGTGGACGCTGTTGAGCCGCGATGACGCCGACGAGCCATGGCAGGTGCGCGCAGGCCCGTGGGTGGCTTATCAGCTGCAGGACGCCGCCGACCGCCGCCAATCCCAGACCCAGCCGCTGACGCGCAGCACGCGCGATCGTTACTGGAAACTGATCGCGGGCCAGCCGCAGTCGATGCCGGCGCCAACGCTCAAGCTCGGTTACCAGCCTGAAACGCTGGTGTTCCTCAGCCAGGGCGAGCCGCCGTATGCGGTGGCCGCCGGCAGCGTGCGCGCCGAGCGCCAGGACGCGCCGGTCGCCACCGTGATCGCCCAACTGCGCCAACAGCATGGCGCGCAGTGGCAGCCGGCACAGGCCACCGTGCACGGCGCACCGGAAGTGCTCGCCGGCGATGCTGCGCTGGCAGCGCAGCGCGACTGGAAGCAGTGGCTGCTGTGGGCCCTGCTGGTGATCGGCGTGCTGATCGTCGGCGGGTTCGCGCTCAGCCTGCTGCGCCAGCCACACCGGAACGGGTAGGTACCGATCGTTGGTCGGTACGGCCTGTCCGCGCGCGACGACCAACACTCGCCACTGCGCCTTTCTCACTGGATTTGCGATGCACCGCGCCAGCCGGGACAATGACGGTCTGCGCCGCGCGGCGCCTTTCCTTCTTCAGAGCCAAAGAGTTGCTTATGTCCATTGTTCGCATGACCGACCTCGATCTCTCCGGCAAGCGCGTGCTGATCCGCCAGGATCTGAACGTGCCGATCGACAACGGCCAGATCACCTCCGAGCAGCGCATCACCGCCTCGCTGCCGACGCTGAAGCTGGCCCTGGAGAAGGGCGCTGCCGTGATGGTGACCTCGCACCTGGGGCGTCCCAAGGAAGGCGTGTGGAGCGAGGCCGAATCCCTGGCGCCGGTGGCGCTGCGCCTGTCGCAGCTGCTGGGTGTCGAGGTGCCGCTGGTGCGCGATTGGGTGGACGGCGTGCAGGTCGCGCCGGGCTCGATCGTGCTGCTGGAAAACTGCCGGATGAATGTGGGCGAAGGCAAGGACGATGAAGCGCTGGCGAAGAAGTACGCCGCGCTCTGCGATGTGTTCGTGATGGATGCCTTCGGCACCGCGCACCGTGCACAGGCCTCCACCCATGGCGTGATCCGCTTCGCTCCGGTCGCTGCCGGCGGCCCGCTGCTGATGGCCGAACTGGACGCGCTGGCCAAGGCGCTGCTTGCCCCGGCCCAGCCGCTGCTGGCGATCGTGGCCGGCAGCAAGGTCAGCACCAAGCTGGAGCTGCTCTCCAGCCTGGTCGGCAAGGTCGACCAGCTGATCGTCGGCGGCGGCATCGCCAACACCTTCATCGCGGCCGCCGGTCATTCCGTCGGCAAGTCGCTGTATGAGCCGGACCTGCTGGACACCGCGAAGAAGATCGTGGCCGATGCCAAGGCGCGTGGCGCTGACATCCCGCTGCCGACCGACGTGGTCGTGGCCAAGCAGTTCCTGCCCGACGCCGAAGCCACGGTGAAGGCCGTCGCCGACGTGGCCGAGGATGACCTGATCCTGGATATCGGCCCGGATACCGCCCAGCACTATGCGGGCCTGATCGCCAAGGCGGGCACCGTGGTCTGGAACGGCCCGGTCGGCGTGTTCGAGTTCGAGGCCTTCAGCCATGGCACCGAAGCGCTGGCCCGTGCCATCGCCGCCTCGCCGGCGTTCTCGATCGCGGGCGGTGGCGACACCCTGGCCGCAGTGGACAAGTACGACATCGCGGGCGAGGTGAGCTACATCTCCACTGGTGGCGGCGCCTTCCTGGAGTTCCTGGAAGGCAAGACCCTGCCGGCCGTCGCCGCGCTGGAGGCCCGCGGCTCGTGAGCCGCGATGTGCTGTTCTTCGACCTCGACGGCACGCTGATCGATTCGGCCGTCGGGATCACCCAGTGCGTGGCGCATGCGCTCACGCAGATGGGCCAGCCGGTCCCGCCGCAGGCCGAGCTGCGGCGCTGGATCGGGCCGTCGCTGCGGACCAGCTTCGCGCCGTTGTTCACTGACCCGGCCCAGGTCGAGCAGGCGGTGACGTACTACCGCGAGCGCTTCGACGTGGTCGGCTGGCGCGAGCATGAGGTCTACCCGCGGATCGGCCAGGTCGTGCAGGCGTTGAAGGATCGCGGCCACCGGCTGGCGATCGTCACCGCCAAGAACGAGCCGCACGCGCGGCGCATCGTCGAGCACCTGCCGTTCGGCGACTGCTTCGAGGACGTGATCGGGGCCACCCCGGACGGCAGCCGCAGCGAGAAGCCGCAGCTGGTCGCCGAGGCCCTGCACCGGCTGTCGTTGACCCCGGCCCAGTGCTGGATGATCGGCGACCGGCGCATGGATATCGAAGGCGCGCGTCATCACGGCTTGCGCAATATCGGCGTGTTGTGGGGCTTTGGCGGTGCCGAAGAACTCACGGCGGCCGGTGCGGAGCACCTGGCGCAGGCCCCCGATGAGCTGCTCACGCTGATCGATTGAGGCACCCGGCGGCGTCCCGTACGCCGCCGCATGTCCTGCGCAAAGCCCCGCCGGGGCTGGCGCTGGCCGGCGGGCAGCCAATGCGCTGTCCGCCCGGTCGTCTCGCGCTGTCTGCAGGACAACAGCGAAACCCAACTGCGCCAATGCTGTAAACGTATTCATGGGACGTGAAGGGTGTGCTAATTTCGCTCCTTTAACGGGAGCCCATTAACCATGATTGAGCGTCAGCGTCGCACCAAGATCCTCGCCACCCTCGGACCGGCCACCGACCCGCCGGGCGTGCTGGAGGATCTCTTCCGCGCCGGCGTGAACGTGGTTCGCCTCAACTTCAGCCACGGTGACCCGTCCGGCCAGGCCAAGCGCGCCGCCGATGTGCGTGCCGCGGCCGCCCGCGTGGGCGTGGAAGTGGGCATCCTGGCCGACCTGCCGGGCCCGAAGATCCGCATCGAGCGTTTCGCCGAAGGCAAGATCAAGCTCAAGGCCGGTGACCGCTTCGACCTGGTCGCCTCGCCGAATGCGCCGGCCGGCGACACCACCCAGGTCGGCGTGAGCTACCTGGGCCTGCCGCAGGACGTGACCGCCGGTGACATCCTGCTGCTCGACGATGGCCTGATGCAGCTGCAGGTCAACGAAGTGCAGGGCGAGCGCATCATCAACACCGTGCTCAACGATGGCGTGCTGTCCGACCGCAAGGGCCTGAACAAGCAGGGCGGTGGCCTGTCGCTGGGCGCGCTGACCGAGCGTGACAAAGAACTGATCGGCATCGTGGCCAAGATCGGCGTGGACTTCATCGCCGTCTCGTTCTGCCGCAATGCGCAGGACATGAACGATGCGCGCGAGATCGCCGAGTCGCACGGCTGCTACGCCGCGCTGGTCTCCAAGATCGAGCGCACCGAAGCGATCGACAACCTGGAAGAGATCGTCGACGCCAGTGACGTGGTGATGGTGGCGCGTGGTGATCTGGGCGTGGAAATCGGCGATGCCGAACTCCCGGGCCTGCAGAAGAAGATCATCAAGGCCTCGCTGGCGCAGAACAAGGTGGTGATCACCGCCACCCAGATGCTGCAGTCGATGGTGGAAAGCCCGATCCCGACCCGCGCCGAAGTGCTGGACGTGGCCAACTCGGTCATCGACGGTACCGATGCGGTGATGCTGTCGGCCGAAACCGCCGCCGGCATGTACCCGGTCAAGGCGGTCGAAGCGATGGCCCGCATCTGCCTGGGTGCCGAACGCCAGTTCCAGACCGAGACGGACTTCGGCGCCTCGCCGCGCAACCTGGAACGCGCCGACCAGGCGATCGCCATGGCCACCATGTTCCTGTCCCAGCACGTGGGCGTGCGCGCGATCGTGGCGATGACCGAATCCGGTGGCACCGCGCGTTACCTGTCGCGCTTCCGTGCCTCGGCCCCGGTGTTCGCGGTGACCCGCCATGACGGCGCGCGCCGCCAGATGGCGCTGATGCGCGATGTGTTCCCGATCAACTTCGACAGCCGCGGCCTGACCCCGCGCGAAGCCGCACGTGGCAGCATCCGCCTGCTGTTCGAAGCGAACCAGCTGCAGGGCGGCGACCGCGTGGTCTTCACCAGTGGCGAACACATGGAAACCCATGGCGCCACCAACACGCTGCGCCTGCTGGAAGTGGGCGAAGACGGCCGTGCCAGCGGGCTGGGCGAGCTTTAACCGCCCCCCCGCGCAACACCCGGACCCGCGTGGCTTTACGGCCGCGCGGGTTCGTCGTTTCAAATGGAATCGTTTCCAGATTCCGTGGACGGTCAGTTCACGGGAGGCGGGGTCTATAATTGGCGTTTTCCCGCACCCGCCACAGGAAGTACATGAGCATCGAACAGCTGGCTGAAACCGCACAGGCCATGGTCGCCCCGGGCAAGGGCATCATCGCGATCGACGAATCCACCGGCACCATCGGCAAGCGCTTCGCCAGCGTCGGCCTGGAGAACACCGAGGAGAACCGTCGCGCCTACCGCGAACTGCTGCTCACCACGCCCAAGCTGAACGAGCACATCTCCGGCGCGATCCTGTACGACGAGACCATCCGTCAGTCCACCAAGGACGGCGTCCCGTTCGCCAAGTACATGGCGGCCCAGGGCATCATTCCAGGCATCAAGGTCGACAAGGGCGCCCATGCCCTGGCCGGCTGCCCGGGCGAGCTGGTCACCGAAGGCCTGGACGGCCTGCGTGAGCGCCTGCAGGAGTACTACAAGCTGGGTGCGCGCTTCGCCAAGTGGCGTGCGGTCATCAACATCGGCGAAAGCATCCCGTCGGGCACCTGCATCGAGTCCAACGCCCACGCGCTGGCCCGTTACGCCGCGCTGTGCCAGGAATGTGGCCTGGTGCCGATGGTCGAGCCGGAAGTGATCATGGACGGCGACCACGACATCGAGACCTGCTACGAAGTCACCGAAGCCACCCTGCGTTCGCTGTTCGACGCGCTGTACCAGCAGAACGTGCTGCTGGAAGGCACCATCCTGAAGGCCTCGATGGTCATCTCCGGCAAGGGCTGCGAAGAGCAGGCCGACGTCGAGGAAGTGGCCGAGTCGACCGTGATGTGCCTCAAGAGCACCGTGCCGGCGATCCTGCCGGGCGTGGTGTTCCTGTCGGGTGGCCAGAGCGATGAGCAGTCCACCGCGCATCTGAACGCCATGAACCAGATGGGCAACCTGCCGTGGCCGCTGAGCTTCTCCTACGGCCGCGCGATGCAGCAGGCCGCGCTGAAGCTGTGGGCCAAGGACACCAAGGCCAACGTCGCCAAGGCGCAGCAGACGATCTACGATCGCGCCAAGGAAAACGGCCAGGCCGCCCTGGGCAAGTGGAACGGCTGATTCACGCCTGACCACCGTCAACGAAAACGCCGGCCTTGTGCCGGCGTTTTTGTTTGGGCGGGACAGTGGTGCGCACATGCACGCGTGCTCTGGCACGATGGGATCCATCTTCGCGTGGATGGATCCCATGGTCGTACGTCTCTGTGTCTCGCTGTGCGTAGTGCCATGGCTGCTGGGGAGCGCACCAGCGTACGCAGTGGCGCCGCGCGGCTTTGATGTACTGCATTACGACGTCGCGCTGGTGCCCGACATCGCCAACAAGCGCGTCACCGGGCAGCAGACGCTGCGGTTCAGAGCCGAGCAGGAACTGCGCGCAGTGACCCTGGACAGCGGTTCGCTCAAAGTGACGGCCGTGATGCAGGGGGATCGCGCGCTGGCCTTCGAGCAGCACGCGGCGAAGGTGCGGATCACGCTGGCCGAACCACTCGCGCGGGGAGCCACCGCCAGCGTGACGATCCGCTATCACGGCGAACCGCCGTATGGCCTGGAATTCGCGCCCGAGCGCGATGAGGTCTACACGATTTTCTCGACCAGCCAGTGGATGCCCTCGGTGGATGCCCCCGACGAGCGCGCAACGCTGGACCTGTCCGTGACCCTGCCGGCGGGCCTGCTGGCTGCCGGCACCGGCCGCACGCTGCCGCTGCGCTCCCTTCCCGATGGGCGCATCGAACATCGCTGGCAGCTCAAGACGCCGATGCCGGGGTATGTCTATGGCTTCACGGCCGGCCGCTATCAGGAAGCGACGCAGCGCCATGGCGCGACCGGCTTGCGGTTCCTGTCCATGCAGCGGTCGCCCGAGCAGCTGCAGCGCGTGTTCACCGCTACGGGCGAGATGCTCGACTTCTTCGCCGACCGCGCCGGCCTGCCGTATCGCGGTGACTACCAGCAGGCGCTGGTGGCCCGCACGATCGGACAGGAGATGGCCGGGTTGTCGCTGATGTCCGAGCGCTATGGCCAGCAACTGCTGGAGGATCCCACCCAGACCGCCTTGATGGCGCACGAAGCCGCGCATCAGTGGTGGGGCAACCGGGTGACCTGCGCCGGCTGGGAGCATTTCTGGCTCAACGAGGGCATGGCCAACTTCATGACCGCCGCCTACCTCCAGCACGCGCAGGGAGAGGCGGCCTACCAGGCGCAGGTGACGATCTGGCGCACGCGGCTGGAGGCGCTGCGTGCCAAGGGGGCGGATCACGCGTTGGTGTATGCCGACTGGAGCGCGCCGAGCGGCGATGACCGCGCGGTCGTGTACCAGAAGGGCGCCTACGTCCTGCACCTGCTGCGCGTGGAAATGGGCGAGGCCGCGTTCTGGCGCGGCATCCGTGACTACACGCAGGCCAACGATGGACGCTCGGTGGTGACCGTCGATTTCCAGCGGGCGATGGAAGCAGCGGCCGGCCGCTCATTGCAGCCGTTCTTCGCCCAGTGGGTCTATGGCGTGGGCGAAGGTGTCAGTGCGCCGCCGCCGGCGGCAGCCCCAACGCCAGCGGCGCGAAGATCGCCGAGGTCGAGGGTTCCACCGGCTGCCCCAGTGCAGCCAGCGCCGACTGGTACGCCTTGAACGTCGCCGCGTTGTAGGCCACCAGGATGATCCGGCGCGGCTGGCGGTGCGAGCGCTGCCAGGTCAGGGTCTCGGTGGCGGCGATGTGCGCAGCCTGGTGCAGCGGATAGCCGAACACCCCGCAGCTGATGGCCGGGAACGCGATCGATTCCACGTCCAGCTTCTCGGCCAGCTGCAGCGACTTCCAATAACAGTTGGCCAGCAGTGCCGGCTCATCGCGCAGGCCGTCCTGCCAGACCGGGCCGACGGTGTGGAACACATGCTTTGCCGGCAGATTGAAGGCCGGTGTCTGGCGGACCTCGCCGGTCGGGCAGCGCATGCCCGGGCGGATCTCCGGCAGGGCACGGCAGGCGTCGAGCAACTGCGGGCCGGCCGCGCGATGGATCGCGCCGTCCACGCCGCCGCCGCCCAGCAGGGATTCGTTGGCCGCATTGACGATCGCATCCACCGCCAGGGTCGTGATGTCGCCCTGCCACACTTCGATCTTCATGCGTACCGCTCCTTACTCACTGTTACCGGGTCCATACAACGGAATGACGTGCCTGACCTGCACGGTACCCGGCAGGACATCTAGGCTGCGTCATCATCGTCTCAGGCAGTGCGACCCGCCCGAGCGCTGGCTGACCTTCACACGATGCCGCCGGATCGCTTCACCGCAGATGAAGCGCCGCATGCAAAACGCCCGCCGGTCAGGGCGGGCGTTGCGTTCTTCCGGACCAACGGCGGGATCAGGGCAGACCGGCCAGCCAGTCGTCGTCGGAGCCTTCATTGATATCGGCAAACAGCGGGGTGGAGAAGTAGCGCTCGCCGGTGTCGGGCAGCATCGCCAGGATCACCGACCCCGGCGCGGCCTTGGCCGCGATGTCCAGCGCGCTGGCAACGGTGGCGCCGGCCGAAATGCCCACGAAAATGCCTTCCTCGGCCGCCAGCCGGCGCGAGGTCTCGATCGCCCGTGCATCGTTGATGGTCAGCAGTTCGTCGTAGACGCCACGGTTGAGCACCTCCGGCACGAAGTCCGGGGTCCAGCCCTGGATCTTGTGCGGCTTCCACTCATCGCCCTTGAGCAGGGCGGCGCCTTCGGGCTCTGTGGCGACGATGCGGGTTTCCGGGCGGGCGACCTTGAGCACCTCGCCGACCCCGGTCAGGGTGCCACCGGTGCCCCAGCCGGTCACGAAGTAGTCCAGCCGCTTGCCGGCGAAATCGCGCAGGATTTCCGGGGCGGTCGTGTTGCGGTGATAGGCCGGGTTGGCCGGGTTGGCGAACTGGCTGGCCAGGAACCAGCCATGTTCCTCGGCCAGTTCCTTCGCCCGGCGCACCATGCCCGAGCCGCGCTCGGCGGCCGGGGTCAGGATCACCTTGGCGCCATAGGCGCGCATCAGCTTGCGGCGCTCGATGGAGAAGGTCTCCACCATGGTGGCCACGAACTTGTAGCCACGCGCGGCGGCCACCATGGCCAGGGCCACGCCGGTGTTGCCCGAGGTCGCCTCCACGATGGTGTCGCCCGGCTTGAGCAGGCCCTTGGCCTCGGCGTCGAGAATGATCGCCAGCGCCAGCCGGTCCTTGACCGAGCCGCCGGGGTTGAACGACTCGACCTTGGCATACAGGGTGACGTGCTCGGGGGCGAGACGGTGCAGGCGCACCACCGGGGTGTTGCCGATGGTGTCCAGGATGGAGTCGTACAGGGCCATGGGGATGCTCCGGAAAAGTCGTTGCCGCCCGGGAGGCCGAGCGGCAGGGGAGGCTCGGGCCGGTGGTGGCGCAGGGCGCCCGCTTGCGGCCGGGCCGGGGTCGGTCAGACCGTACCGCCGGCATATGACCGCGCGAAATGACCTGATTACCTTCTTAAACAACGTTTGGTTATAAGCTGGTGACGGCATTTGCCCTACAGTCGGATGGCCCCCTCTCCATGCGCCGTATCGCCCGCCCATGACGCTGACCCAACTTCGCTATCTGGTCGCCATCGCCGACGCCGAGCTGAACATCACGCTGGCGGCGTCCCGCGTGCACGCCACCCAGCCCGGCCTGTCCAAGCAGCTCAAGCAGCTGGAGGATGAACTGGGCTTTCTGCTGTTCGTACGCAAGGGCCGCAGCCTGGAAGCGGTGACCCCGGCCGGGGTGGAAGTGATCGGCCGCGCCCGCGCCGTCCTCGGCGAAGCGAACAATATCCGGACCTATGCGGCCAACCAGCGCCGCGAGAGCCAGGGCCAGCTGGTGCTCACCACCACCCATACCCAGGCGCGCTTCGTGCTGCCGCCGGCGGTGGCGCGGATCAAGCAGGCCTACCCGCAGGTCAGCGTGCACCTGCAGCAGGCCGCCGAAAGCGATGCGCTGGACCTGCTCAGCCAGGGCGATGCGGACATCGCCATCATCAGCACCGCCGGTGGTGAGCCCACTGCCGGTCTGGCCATTCCGCTGTACCGCTGGCGCCGGCTGGTGCTGGTGCCACGTGGGCACGCGCTGGACCGCCCAGGTGCCGCGCCGGATCTGCAGGCGCTCGCCAGCCATCCACTGATCAGCTACGAATCCTCCACCCGCGGGAGCTCCTCGCTCCAGCGCGCCTTCGCCAGCGCCGGGCTGACCCCGGATATCGCGCTGACTGCGCTCGATGCGGACCTGATCAAGACCTATGTGCGTACCGGGCTGGGCGTGGGCCTGCTCGCGGAAATGGCGGTCAACGCCAGCGATGAAGACCTGCGCGCCTGGCCGGCCCCGGCCCCGATCGACGAGTGCATCGCCTGGGCAGTGCTGCCGCGCGACCGCGTACTGCGCGACTACGCGCTGGAACTGGTGCACGTGCTGGCCCCGCAGATTGACACCCGCGACCTGCGCCGGGTGATCGACGGCAACCAGGAGGCCAACTGGCCGCTGCCGCCCACCTGGGAATCGCTGACGCAGACCATCACCGTCTGACGACGGTGATGGTCTGCCCGCGCATTCCCCCTCTACCCCGCGCCGTTGGCGCGCCCCCTTCAACAGAAGGGGGCTTTTCTCCAGAGGGTTGAGGGGTTCGGTGGGGTGCTTCGAGAAGGCCACTGCGACGGTTGGTCGCAGGGTTTCGGGCTGCCCGGCGCACGGTCGGGCGCTACCATGACGGGGTGAACGTCCGCCGTCGCCCGTATGCCGTCTTTCTGCAGCTTGCCTTCGTGGCGACGCTGCTGATGGCGCTGGCGCCGCTGCTCAGCCGCTGGCAGCAGGCGCATGCCGGGGCGCCGGTGATGCTGATGCCGACCGGCATGACCCACGCGCTGCCTGCGCCGCCGGATGCGCACGCGGGGCACGGCATGCAGCACGACATCGCGCAGCGCGACGTGCACCACCACGACATGCAGCAGCACGACATGGCGCGCCATGACATGGCGATGCAGCCCATGCCGACGCACGCCCTGCCAAGCGCCCACGACACCCCCGCATCGTCGCCACCGATGAGCGAGCATGCCGGGCATGGCGACGCCTGCGAGTACTGCATGATGGCCTCGCGGCTGATGCCGTGGCTGGCGGTGCTGATCCTGCTGTTGCCGGCGATGCCGGTGATCGCACCGCGCGTGCTGCGCGCAGTCCCCACGCCTCGCAGCCTGCGCTGGCCGGCCCACGCCGCGCGCGGCCCGCCCGCACTCTCCTGAAACCACCGCCCTTCCTGCCCGTGTCGCCGTGATGGCGGCGCGTGCCTGCGTGTTTTTCTGGAGTTCCACCATGACGGTTTCTTCCCGCAGCGCGGGCGCACTGACGCGCCTGTCTGTTTCTCTCTCGCTGGCCCTGGTCGCGCTGCCGCTGCATGCGGCCAATGACGATGCCCGCACCCTCGATACGCTGGTGGTCACCGCCACCGCACCGTCCTCACCGCTGCACTGGGTCACCGATCCGCGCCTGCCGCGGCAGCCGGTGCCGGCCAGCGATGGCGCCGATTACCTGAAGACGGTTCCCGGCTTCGCCGCGGTCCGCAACGGCGGCACCAACGGCGATCCGGTGCTGCGCGGCATGTTCGGCTCGCGCCTGAACATCGTCAGTAACGAGGGCAACCTGATCGGCGCGTGTCCCTCGCGGATGGACAACCCGCTGTCCTACATCGCCCCGGAAACCTTCGACCGGCTGACCATCATCAAGGGGCCGCAGAGCGTGCGCTGGGGCGCCGGTGCCTCGGCCGGGACAGTGCGCTTCGAACGCGACACGCCACGTTTCGATCAACCGGGCATGGACATCAACGCCAGTGCGCTGGTCGGCTCGCGCAACCGCAACGACCAGGTGCTCGATCTCACCGCCGGCGCATCGCCGGGCTATGTGCGCGTCAACGGCAACCGCTCCGAATCGGATGACTACAAGGACGGCAACGGCGATGTGGTGCCCTCCAGGTGGCGCAAGTGGAACAGCGATGTCGCGGTCGGCTGGACGCCCGACGCCGATACCGTGCTGGAGCTGTCGGCCGGCACCGGCGATGCGATCGCGCGCTACGCCGGCCGCGGCATGGACGGCGCCGCGTTCAAGCGCACCAGCTACGCCGCCCGCTTCGAGAAGGACAACCTGCCCGGTGCGTGGGACAAGCTGCAGGCCAACCTGTACTACAACGACGCCGACCACGTGATGGACAACTACACGCTGCGCACGCCGAACCCGGCCAGCAGCATGCCGATGCCGATGGCCTCCAACGTTGATCGCCGCACCACCGGTGGCCGTATCGCTTCGGAATGGCGCTGGCAGGACATCGCCATCGTGGCCGGCGTGGATGCGCAGGACAGCCGTCATCGCAGCCGCAACGCGATGGGTCGCAACGTGTACCGCCAGCAGCCGTGGCGTACCGACGCACGCTTGGAGAACCTCGGGGCGTTCACCGAGATCACCCTGGGCGAGGGCACCGCGCAACGCTGGGTTGGTGGCCTGCGCATCGACCGCGCCGAAGTGAAGGACGAGCGCGCCACCGCCGGCATGATGGCGATGCCCAATGCGACCGCCGGGCAGACCCGTCGCGAGAACCTGGGCAGCGGCTTCGTCCGGTTCGAGCGCGACATCGCGCCCGCGTTGACCTGGTACGCCGGGATCGGCCATAGCGAGCGCATGCCCGACTACTGGGAACTGTTCTCGCCGGATCTCGGCCCGGTGGGCGCGATCAATGCCTTCACCGGTGTGCAGCCGGAGAAGACCAACCAGCTCGATCTGGGCCTGCAGTACCGCACCGATCGCCTCAACGCCTGGGTCTCGGCGTATGCCGGGCGCCTCCAGGACTACATCCTGTTCACCTACCGCGACGGCGGCATGATGGGCAGCACCAGCCAGGCCACCAACGTCGACGCGCGCATCGCCGGTGCCGAGGCGGGTGCGGAATGGCAGCTGGCCCGGCAGTGGAAGCTCGGCGGCACACTGGCCTACGCCTGGGGCGAGAACCGCAGCGACGGCGGCGCGCTGCCGCAGATGCCGCCGCTGGAAGCCCGGTTCAGCACGGCCTGGGAAGGCGAGCGCTGGAGCGTGGGGGCCTTGGCGCGTGCCGTGTCCCGCCAGGGGCGGGTGGCAGCCGGGCAGGGCAACGTGGTCGCCCGCGATCTGAGTCCCAGCGCCGGCTTCGCCACCCTGGCCTTGAACGCCAGCTACCGGGTCAACGCGGCGCTGCTGGTCAGTGCCGGCGTGGACAACCTGTTCGACCGCACCTACAGCGAGCACCTGAACCTGGCCGGCAGCGCCGATTTCGGCTTCCCGGCCGACCCGGTGCGCATCAACGAGCCCGGCCGCACCGCCTGGCTGAAAGTGAACTATCGTTACTGAGCCTCACGGCCGGGCGGGGGCCAAGCCTCCCGCCCGGCCTCTGCCGCTGCCGGGCGCGACCACCCGGCGCCGCCCGCGCATTTCGACATGCGTCGATACATGGCGATACATCCGGTGCAGGCCCCAGCACGAAAAGGCTTTCGCCTGTCACCAGCGGATGTGAAGAGGCCGGTAAACGCTTGGCACATATGCCCCGGCTCGACCCCTCTATACACTCGGCGGTCGAGAAACAACCGGGAATGGATTACATGTTGGGACGCATCGCAGCGCGCTTCGCCGCTGGCATCACCCTGGTCGCGTTGGCTGGGTGTGGCAGCAAAGACGAGGCCGCTCGCCGGCAGGCAGACGCCGTACCGGTCACCACCCAGGTGGTGCAGACCTCGGCATGGAGCGACACCCTGCAGGCACTGGGCACGGCCAAGGCGCGCGAATCGGTCACGGTCACCGCCAAGGTCAGCGAAATCATCGAGACGGTGCACTTCGAAAGCGGGCAGCAGGTCAGTGCCGGTACGCCGCTGGTGACCCTGCGCGGGCAGGCCCAGGAAGCCGCGCTGCTGCAGGCCCAGGCCACCTTCCTGGAAGCGGACCAGCTGTACAAGCGCCAGCGCGAACTCGCCGCCCAGCAGCTGGTGGCCAGCTCCACCCTGGATACGCAGCGCGCCATCCGCGATGCCGCCGATGCACGCGTGCGTGAGATGCAGTCGGATATCGGTGATCGCCGCGTGCGCGCGCCGTTCGCCGGCGTGCTCGGCATCCGCCAGGTCAGCGCCGGTTCGCTGGTCACGCCCAGCACCGCGATCACCACGCTGGACGACATCGAGCGCATGCACGTGGACTTCCAGGTGCCCGAAGCCGAGCTGGCCTCGCTGAGCACCGGCGACAAGGTCAACGCGACCAGCGTGGCCTACCCGGGCCGCAACTTTGAAGGCCAGGTCGCCACCATCGATACCCGCGTGGATCCGGGCACGCGTGCGGTGACCGTGCGCGCCGATTTCATCAACGCCGACCACGCCCTGCGCCCGGGCATGCTGCTGGATGTGCGCATGTTCCGCCCCGAGCGCCAGGCGCTGGTGATTCCTGAAATCGCCGTGGTGCAGGTCGGGCGCGATTCGTATGTGTTCCGGGTCAAACCGGACCAGGTGGTGGAGCGCGTGGACATCACCGCCGGCGCGCGCCGCAGCGGCGTGGTCGAAATCCGCGATGGCCTCGCCGCCGGTGACCGCATCGTCGTGGACGGCACCGGCAAGCTGCGCCCGGGCCTGAAGATCCAGGCCGAAGAGGCTGCACCGGCCACGCCGGCCGCCGCTGCCACGGCTGAACCGGACACCGCCGGATGAAGCTTTCCGATATTTCCATCCAGCGGCCGGTCTTCGCCGTGGTGATGAGCCTGCTGCTGGTGGTGCTGGGCTTCATGTCGTTCACCCGCCTGACCCTGCGCGAACTGCCGGCGATCGATCCGCCGATCGTCTCGGTATCGGTCGATTACACGGGTGCCTCGGCGGCGGTCATCGAAAGCCGCATCACCCAGGTGCTGGAAGATGCCCTGGCCGGCATCGAAGGCATCGATACCATCAACGCGCGCAGCTCCAACGGGCGCTCGCAGGTCAGCATCGAATTCACCTCCAACCGCGATATCGAAGCGGCCGCCAACGACGTGCGCGATGCGGTCAGCCGTGTCGCCGACCGCATGCCCGAAGAGGCCCGGCCGCCGGAAATCGCCAAGGTCGAGAGCGACGCCGATCCCATCATCTGGCTCAACATGAGCTCGACCTCGATGGATACGCTGGAGCTGAGCGATTACGCCGACCGCTACATCGTCGATCGCTTCTCCAGCCTGGATGGCGTGGCCCAGGTGCGCATCGGTGGCCGCCAGCGCTATGCGATGCGGATCTGGCTGGACCGCGACCAGCTCGCCGCGCGTGGCTTGACCGTGGGCGATGTGGAAACCGCGCTGCGCAACGAGAACGTCGAGCTGCCCGCCGGCCGCATCGAATCCACCGACCGCGATTTCACCCTGCGCGTGGAGCGCAACTACGTCAAACCCGAAGACTTCGCCGGCATCCCGCTCGGCAAGGGCGCCGACGGCTACGTGGTGCGCATGGGCGATGTGGCCAAGATCGAACTGGCCTCCTCCGAGCGCCGCGCCTACTACCGAAGCAACGGCGAGCCGAATATCGGCCTGGGCATCGTCAAGACCTCCACCGCCAACGCGCTGGATGTCGCCCGCGAAGCGCGCGCCGAAGCCGACCGGATCAGCAGCACGCTGCCGGAAGGTACGCGCATCTTCGTCGCCTTCGACAACACCACCTTCATCGAGGCGGCTGTCGATCGCGTCTACGCCACGCTGGTCGAAGCGATGCTGCTGGTGCTGGCGGTGATCTGGCTGTTCCTGGGCAGTTTCCGTGCCGCCTTGATTCCCGCGGTCACGGTGCCGGTCTGTCTGATCGCCGCCTTCATCGCCCTGTATGCCTTCGGTTTCTCGATCAATCTGCTGACCCTGCTCGCGCTGGTGCTGTGTATCGGCCTCGTGGTGGATGACGCCATCGTGGTCGTGGAAAACGTCCAGCGCCGCATCGATCTGGGCGAGCCGCCGCTGGTCGCCTCCAAACGCGGTACCACCCAGGTGGCGTTCGCGGTGATCGCCACCACCGCCGTGCTGGTCGCGGTGTTCCTGCCGGTCGGCTTCCTGGAAGGCAACACCGGCCGCCTGTTCCGCGAGCTGGCCGTCGCGCTGGCCGCGGCGGTGGCGTTGTCCGCGTTCGTCTCGCTGACGCTCACCCCGATGATGGCCTCCAAGCTGCTCAAGCCGCACACCGGCCAGGCGCCGAAGGGCCTGCACGGTGTCATCAACCGCAACCTGGATCGCCTGTCGGGCGCGTACGGCCGCTTCCTGGAAGCGCACGTGACCCGCACCTGGGTCTACATCGTGGTGATGATCCTCTCGTTGCTGGCCAGCGCGCTGCTGCTCAAGGTGCTGCCCTCCGAACTGGCCCCGGCCGAAGACCGCGGCTCGTTCCAGATCATGATCGACGGCCCGGAAGGCGCCGGCTTCGACTACACCGTCGGCCAGGTCCAGCAGGTCGAGAAGATCGTCTCCGGTTTCGTCGGCGAGGACGAGCCGATCGTGCGTGCCAACCCGCGCGTGCCCGGTGGCTGGGGCTCCAGCGAAGAAATGCATACCGGCCGCATCAGCGTGTTCCTGCAGCCGTGGCGCCAGCGCGATGTCTCCACCCCGGACGTGGCCGCCGAACTGCAGACCCACCTCAATGATCTGCGGGGCGTGCGCGTGCGCACCCAGGTCGGTGGCGGCCTGGTCCGCAGCCAGGGGCAGCCGTTCCAGATCGTGCTCGGTGGCCCGGAATACGCAGAAATCGCGCAGTGGCGTGACCGCATGCTGCTGCGCATGGCCGACAACCCCGGCCTGGTCGGCACGGATTCGGACTACAAGGAAACGCGCCCGCAGATGCGCGTGAACATCGACCGCCAGCGTGCGGCCGATCTGGGTGTGTCGGTCACCGCGATCGGCAGCGCGCTGGAAACCATGATGGGCTCGCGCCGCGTCACCACCTTCGTCGACAACGGCGAGGAGTACGACGTGCTGGTCCAGGCCGGTCGCGAAGGCCGGGCCTCGCCGTCGGATCTGGCTGCGATCCGCGTGCGCGCCAGTGGCGGCGAACTGGTGCCACTGTCCAACCTGGTCACGCTCAGCGAAGTGGCCGAGGCCGGCAGCCTCAACCGCTTCAACCGGCTGCGCTCGATCACCATCAATGCCGGCCTGGCCCCGGGTTATCCGCTGGGTGAAGCCATTGCCTGGGCCCAGCAGGTGGCCAGTGAAGAGCTGCCGCAGCACGCGCAGATCAGCTGGAAGGGTGAATCGCGCGAGTACCAGAACGCCGGCAGCGCCGTCCTGCTGACCTTTGCGATGGCCCTGCTGGTGGTGTTCCTGGTGCTGGCCGCGCAGTTCGAGAGCTTCATCCATCCGCTGGTGATCATGCTGACCGTGCCGCTGGGCGTGCTCGGCGCGCTGCTGGGGCTGTATGTCAGCGGCGGCACGATCAACCTGTTCAGCCAGATCGGCATCGTGATGCTGGTCGGCCTGGCGGCCAAGAACGGCATCCTGATCGTGGAGTTCGCCAACCAGCTGCGCGATGAAGGCCGCAACGTCCACCAGGCCATCGTCGAATCGGCCATGGTCCGCCTGCGTCCGATCCTGATGACCTCCATCGCCACCGTGGTCGGTGCGATCCCGCTGGTGGTGGCCGGTGGCCCGGGCTCGGCCAGCCGCGGCACGATCGGCGTGGTGGTGATCTTCGGCGTGACCGTGTCCACGTTCCTGTCGCTGTTCGTGGTGCCGGCGTTCTATTCGCTGCTGGCCCCGTACACGCGTTCGCCGGAAGCCGTGGCGCGCGAACTGGCCCGCCAGGAAGCGGAAACACCCTCCGTGGGCGGCCATGCCTGACCGGAATGGGCGGCATTGCCGCCCATTCATCGAAATTGCCACTACGCAGCCCGGCGCGGATCGTGGAGAATCGACCGGGTCCCAGCCGACGGGGACGTTCCTTTTGTTTCCGCCGACTGGAGAGAGCGCGTGGAAGAAGTAGTCAGTTTCATCAACGGGATCATCTGGAGCAAAGCCCTGATCTTCCTGTGTCTTGCCGCAGGCCTGTACTTCAGTGCCCGTACCCGTTTCATGCAGATCCGCGGGTTCGTGGAGATGTGCCGGCTCACCGTGCAGGGTGAGAAATCCGAGGCGGGCGTGTCCTCGTTCCAGGCGCTGGCCATGTCCATGGCCGGGCGCATGGGCATCGGCAACATCGCCGGTGTGGCCACCGCGATCGCCTTCGGTGGCCCCGGTGCGATCTTCTGGATGTGGGTGATGGGCTTCCTCGGTGCGTCCACCTCGTATGTGGAATGCACCCTGGCGCAGATCTACAAGACCAAGGATGCCGAAGGCCGCTACCGCGGTGGCCCGGCGTACTACATTGAAAAGGCCATGGGCCTGAAGTGGTACGCCTTGGCCTTCGCCGTGGCCACCATCATCGCCGCCGGCTTCCTGATGCCGGGCGTGCAGGCCAATGCCATCGCCGACAGCATCATCAATGCCTGCCGCGGCGGTGCGCTGTGCGGGCCACTGGATGGTCAGTTCATGGGCCTGGAATCGGTGCAGGCGCTCAAGCTGGGCATCGGCATCGTGGTCTCGTTGCTGCTGGCCGTGGTGATCTTCGGCGGCGTCAAGCGCATCGCCAACTTCGCCGAGGTGGTCGTTCCGTTCATGGCCGCCGCCTTCATCCTGATGGCCATCGTCATCATGATCATCAACTACGACCGCGTGCCGGACATGTTCCACACGGTGTTCAGCAGCGCCTTCGGTGCGCATGCCGCGTTCGGCGCGATGATGGGCCTGGCGGTGGAGTGGGGCGTCAAGCGCGGTATCTACGCCAACGAGGCCGGCCAGGGTACCGGCCCGCATGCGGCGGCCGCCTCGGAGGTTTCGCACCCGGCCAAGCAGGGTTACGTGCAGGCCTTCGCGATCTACTTCGACACCATGATGGTGTGCACCGCCACCGCGTTCCTGATCCTGGCCGCGGGCACCTACAACGTGTATTCCCCGGTCCCGGGCGGCGCGCCCGTGTTCGCCGGCCTGGCCGGTGTCGCTGAAGGCGCGGGTTACGCCCAGGCGGCGGTGGAAACCGTCATCCCGGGCTTCGGCGCGGCCTTTGTGGCGATCGCGATCTTCTTCTTCGCCTTCACCACGATCATGGCCTATTACTACATGGCCGAGACCAACCTGACCTACGTCAACAACAACGCCAAGCGCCCGCTGACCGTCCTGCTGCTGCGCCTGGGCATCATCGGCATGGTGATCTTCGGTGCCTTCCACAATGCCGGCATGGCCTGGGCGCTGGGCGACATCGGCGTCGGCCTGATGGCGTGGTTGAACATCATCGCGATCCTGATCGTGCAGAAGCCGGCGATGCTGGCCCTGCGCGACTACGAACGTCAAAAGAAGCTCGGCCTGGATCCGACCTTCAACCCCGATGCACTTGGCATCAAGAACGCCGATTTCTGGCGTCAACGCAAGCTGGAGCTGTCCCGTAGTGAATGATCCCTGGAAGAATGCGCGCCGTCCGTCCTCGCGGCCGCCGCGCGCCACGCCGTTGCCGCCGCGCGAAGGTGGCACGCCGCCGCCGCCCGGCCGCGGCAACGACGAGCTGCGCCTGTACGGCTGGAATGCCGTGCAGGCACTGTTCGAGCATCGCCCGCAGGCGCTGCGCAAGCTGTACCTGACCGAGTCGCTGATCCCGCGCATGCAGCCGGTGCTGAAATGGTGCGTGGCCAACCGCGTCGGTTACCGTGTGGTGGAAGACGGCGATCTGAACAAGCTCGCCGCGACCACCCACCACGAGGGCCTGGTGGCTGACGTGCTGCGTGCGCCGATGCTGGAGCTGGACGAATGGCTGGCCACGTTGCCGGCCGGCGCGCCGGTGCTGGCGCTGTGGCTGGATGGCGTAGGCAACCCGCACAACTTCGGCGCGATCCTGCGCTCGGCGGCGCATTTCGGTGTGGCCGGGCTGCTGCTGCCGCCGGGGTCCACTCTGGCATTGTCCGGCGCGGCCGCGCGCGTGGCCGAAGGCGGCGCCGAGTCGGTGCCGCTGGTGCGTCTGCCGGAACTGCCCGAGGCGATGGCGCAGCTGCGCGCGGCCGGCATCGGCCTGGCGGCAACGCTGGTGGAGGGAGGCAAGGACCTGTTCGCCACGGAACTGCCGCAACGCCTGGTCTATGTGATGGGTGCCGAGGGCGAGGGCATGGACCGCGATCTGGCCGACGACTGCGATCTGCAGGTGTCCATTCCCGGGTCCGGTGCCGTGGAAAGCCTCAACGTCGCTTCGGCGACGGCGGTGTTGTTGGCGCACTGGTACGGCAGCCGCTCGCGCTGATCGGAAGGTGTGCGTTTGTCGGGAACGGCGCGTTGCGCCGGACCCGCGGTGTGATCGGTTTCACCGAACGCGTCGTGACTACATCCGATTCGGATTTTCCGCATAGCGCTCGACGTGAGAACTGAGCACAGTGCGGGGTGGACGTTGTGCTGCGTAGATGAGGAGAGACATCCACGCAGTGCGACGGTCCGTTTCTCCGGACCGTGAAAGTAGTACGGCGCTCACCGCGTGGGGTGTGACGAATCCCGGTAGCCCGGTCGCATTGCGACCGGGTTTTTTTTTGTACCGACCCACGGTCGGTACCTGCCGCCTGCGTGTCGGGATTACTCGTTCGGCGGCGTGGTCGGCTTGGCTTCGCTGCCGAAACTGCCGTCGGCCTCGGCGGCCAGATACGCGAACACCGTGTAGGCGGCGACGTTCTGCGCCAGCGCCGCCGGGTCGATCTTGTCCAGCGTGTCGTCGGCGGTGTGGTGCAGGTGGAAGTAGTCGCTGCCGTCCTGCGCCAGCCATGCCCACGCGCCGCCCTTGGCCGCCAGCGGACCTACGTCCGGGCCCGGGCCGCCCTTGTCGGCGGCGTACTCGATGCCCAGCGGCTTGAGCACCTCGGCGATCTGGCGGGTGGCCTCGCGCGAATTGGCCGGGTTCGGCGAGCCGGTGTTGAAGGCATAGATGCGGCCGGCACCGAAATCGCTTTCGGCGGCCAGCTGGTGCCGCACCACGTCCTTGGCATGTGCCTCGGCGTAGGCCTTGCCGCCGTACAGGCCCTGCTCCTCGTTGGCGAACGCGACCACGCGGATGGTGCGCTTGGGCGCCTGCTTGAGCTGGCCGATCAGATGGCCAGCGGCCATGGTGATGCCCACGCCGGCCCCATCATCCACCGCGCCGGTGCCCAGGTCCCAGGAGTCGAGGTGACCGCCGATCACCACCACTTCCTTGGGCAGGCTGCGCCCGGTGATCTCGCCGATCACGTTGTGCGACGTGGCCGTACCATCCCAACCGCAATCCAGGCTCAGCTTCAGCGTGGTGCTGCCGAGCGCGACCAGGCGCGCCAGCTGGTTGGCATCGGGCACCGACAGCGCGGCGGCCGGCACCGGGGTCAGGCCGTCATCGAAGCGGGTGATGCCGGTGTGCGGCACGCGGTGCGAATCGGTGCCTGCCGAGCGCATCACGAAGCCGATCGCACCCTTGCGGATCGCCTCGGACGGGCCCTTGCTGCGCACGGCGCCACCGTTGCCGTAGTCGCGGCCATCGCGGTAGGCGGTCATCTGGTAATCGACGAAGGCGATCTTGCCCTTCAGCGACCCCTCGGGCGCGGCCTGCAGCGCGGCCAGATCGGCGAAGCGCACCACTTCCGCCTCCACCGTGCCACCGGGGCTGCCGCCGAGCGCGGTGACCGTCAGCGGCTGGGCATGCTTGCCGATCACTTCGGCGTGCTCACTGCGGCGCTCCCACTTGGGGAAGGTGACCGGCTCGGTCCAGACCTTGTCGAAGCCCAGCGACTTGAACTTGGCCACCGCCCAGGCCACGGCGCGTGCGTCGGCTTCACTGCCGGCGATGCGCGGGCCGATCTCGGTGGTGAGCGATTCGACCACCTTCCAGCCGGTGTCGTCCTTGAGGGCCTGCTCGCGCAGCTCGGCGGCGGTGGCCAGCGACGTCGGCGGCAGCGTGGTGATACCGGTCGCCGCGAACGCGGGCGCGGCCAGCAGGGCGAGGGAAGATGCGATGGCAAGGACGCGGCGACGCATGGGACGAACTCCGGGAAACGGGGCGGAAGCGTCCGAGCTTACCAGTCTGTCCGGCGCGTACATGGGCGGGAGGTCATGCTCTGGCGAATGCTGTTTTCCAAACGCGAAAACCCCGCCGGAGCGGGGTTTTCAGGCCGGCACTACCGGGGGGGGG